>NZ_JBEXFP010000016.1:0-135563 GCF_040606825.1 Micromonospora sp. NPDC005367
GCCTCGGGGTGGCCGCCCTGGCCCTGCTGGCACCACGCCGTCCCCGGCTGGCGCAGCTCGCGTTCCTGGTGGTCGCTGCCTTCCTGATCTTCAGCCGGGCCGGCCGGGCCGGGCGGGGTGGGGTCGGGTGGGCGGGGCGGGACCAGAGCGAGATGACCGACCCGACTTCATGGAATTCGGGTTATCCCGACCGTTCGAACGCCCCGACTTCCTTGAAGTCGAGTTGATCACGCCAGCACTGACCGAGGACCTGGCCGCGCCAACCGAGCCCGACCAAGAAGAACCCGGCCAAGGAGAACCCGATCAAGGAGAACCCCGCCGAGAAGAACCCGGGCGAGGAAGGCCCGGGCGAGGAAGGCCCGGGCGAGGACAGACCTGGGCGAGGACAGACCTGGGCGAGGACAGACCTGGGCAAGGACAGACCCGGGCAAGGACAGACCCGGGCAAGGACAGACCCGGGCAAGAAGAGAACGGGCGAGGAAGACCCGGGCAGGGCAGGCCGGGACGAGGGATGCGAGGCGGGCGGGAGGCGGGCAGGGGCAGGCGGGAGGCGGGACGGAAATGGCGACGGGCGCCGCTCCCGGGTGGTCCGGGGGCGGCGCCCGTCGTGGGTGCCGTGGATCTGACCGGTCAGGCCCGGTCGATGTTGGTGGTGGTGTCCTCGGTGTAGCGGGCCCCGCCGTCCGACTCGCTGGTCAGCGGCTTGGCACCACCCTCCGGCGGCCCGGCCAGGCTCTGGCCGCCGGCGGCCAGCTCCGGGAACTTGAGGTCGAACGCCGGCCGCTCGGAGCGGATCCGCGGCATCCGGTCGAAGTTCCGCAGCGGCGGCGGGGAGCTGGTGGCCCACTCCAACGAGTTGCCGTGGCCCCACGGGTCGTTGACCTCGACCACCGGACCGGTCTTGTACGACTTCCAGCAGTTGTAGATGAACGGAAGCGTCGAGATGCCGGTGATGAAGGCACCGATGGTGGAGACCGTGTTCAACGTGGTGAAGCCGTCTTCGGGCAGGTAGTCGGCGTAACGCCGCGGGAATCCCTCAGCACCCAGCCAGTGCTGCACCAGGAACGTGGTGTGGAAACCGACGAAGGTGAGCCAGAAGTGCACCTTCCCCAGCCGCTCGTCGAGCATCCGGCCGAACATCTTCGGGAACCAGAAGTAGACGCCGGCGAAGACCGCGAACACGATGGTGCCGAAGAGCACGTAGTGGAAGTGCGCCACCACGAAGTACGAGTCGGAGACGTGGAAGTCCAACGGCGGGCTGGCCAGCAGCACACCGGTGAGACCACCGAAGAGGAACGTCACCAGGAAGCCGATCGAGAAGAGCATCGGCGTCTCGAAGCTGACCTGGCCGCGCCACATGGTGCCGATCCAGTTGAAGAACTTCATACCGGTGGGCACCGCGATCATGAAGCTCAGGAAGCTGAAGAACGGCAGCAGCACCTGGCCGGTGGCGAACAGGTGGTGCGCCCACACGCTCATCGACAGGGCGGCGATGGAGAGCGTCGCGGCCACCAGACCCTTGTAGCCGAAGATCGGCTTGCGCGAGAAGACCGGGATGATCTCGCTGATGATGCCGAAGAACGGCAGCGCGACCACGTACACCTCGGGATGGCCGAAGAACCAGAAGAGGTGCTGCCAGAGCATCGGCCCGCCGGTTGCCGCGTCGAACACGTGGGCACCGATCAGCCGGTCCGCGGCGAGAGCGAAGAGCGCGGCGGCGAACAGCGGGAAGACCAGGATCACCAGCAGGCTGGTGACCAGGATGTTCCAGGTGAAGATCGGCATCCGGAACATGGTCATGCCGGGCGCGCGCAGGGTCAGGATCGTGGTGATCATGTTGACCGCGCCGAGGATGGTGCCCAGACCGGAGATGGCCAGACCCATGACCCACATGTTGGCGCCGACGCCCGGGGAGTGCTCCACGCTGCTCAGCGGGGCGTAGGCGAACCAGCCGAAGTCGGCGGCACCGCCCGGGGTGAGGAAGCCGGCGGTGGCGATGGCGCCGCCGAACACGAACAGCCAGAAGGCGAAGCTGTTCAGCCGCGGGAAGGAGACGTCGGGCGCGCCGATCTGGATCGGCACGAGGTAGTTGGCGAAGGCGAACACGATCGGCGTTGCGAAGAACAACATCATGATCGTGCCGTGCATGGTGAAGAGCTGGTTGTACTGCTCCGGCGACAGGAACTGCAGCCCCGGCCGGGCCAACTCGGCCCGCATGGTCAGGGCCATCAGGCCACCGATCATGAAGAACGCGAACGCGGTGACCATGTACATGATCCCGATCTGCTTCGCGTCCGTGGTCCGCAGCAGCCGCGCGATGGCCGACCCCTTGACCGGTTCTCGGACCGGCCAGGGCCGGGTCACGACCGGCTTGGGTGCGACGGTGGTCACGAGTGGCCTCCGGTTCTCGGTTGTCCCGCTCGGCACGCGCTGAACTGGCGAGCCGTCATCCGCAAGGAGGATAGTCCCCGGCAGGTGGCAGCGCTGCGTGGGGTGGGCAGCTACGATCATCGGCCGCGCCGGACGGCTCAGAGCGGACCCAACAGCAACCGGTAGTGCGCGCCGAAGATGCGGCCGCCCCGACCGCGCAGCAGCGGGTCGCGCAGGGCCGGCGGGACGTCGCGGGTCCGGTTGCGGTCGCGGGTGCGGTCCCGCACCCATCGGGTACGCGGGCGCCGGCGACTCTCGTACGCCATCAGGGCCGTCTCGACGTCGCCCGCGGCCGTCAACGACTCGGCGAGCACGACGGCGTCCTCGAGGGCCATCGCGGCTCCCTGGGAGAGCGTCGGCGCGGTGGCGTGCGCGGCGTCGCCGACGAGCAACACCCGTCCCCGGTGCCAGCGCCCCAGTTCCACCTCGTCGGTGACACCCACGTTCACCCACTGCACCGCGTCGAGCACCTCGGGCACCGGGCCGCCGTACGAGCCGAAGACCTCCCGAAGCCGGGCCACCGGGTCGGCGGGCGGTTCGGTGCCGGCCTCGTCGGCGTAGCAGTGCAGCCGCCCGGCGCCGATCGGCACCATCAGGAAACCGGAGCGCTGCCCGAGCAGCGCGGTCCACTCGGTGATGGGCGGGGCGTCGCGCAGCACCGTGCGGTAGACCACCTGGCCCGCGGGACGGGGCGGGCCGCCGAGCGCCGCCAGGGCGCGTACCGACGAGCGCGGCCCGTCGGCGCCGATCACGAGGTCGTACTCGGCGCTGGTGCCGTCGACGAAGGTCACCCCGACGCCGGCGGGCAGCAGGTCGAGGGTGCGCACCTCGGCACCGTGCCGCACCGCTCCACCGGCACCGGTGAGCAGCACCCGGTGCAGTTCGGCCCGGGGCAGGGCGCGGCACTCGCCGACCCCGGCCCAGAGCGTGTCGAGGTCGACCTCGCAGAGCGGCTCGCCGGCGGCGTCCAGGAAGCGCTGCCGGTTGACGACGTGCCCGAGCCGGCGCACCGGGTCGTGCAGGTCCAGCCGGCGCAGCGCTCGGGCGGCATTGCCGGGAAGGTAGAGACCGGTCTCGTGGGACTCCCCCGGCGGCAACTTCTCCGTCACGTCGGGGCGGAAGCCCGCCAACCGCAGCGCCCGGGCGACGGCGAGGCCGGCGATGCCCGCGCCGACGATGAGGATGCGCAGGGGGGAGCCACGCATGGTGGTACACGCCTCCGGAGGGGTTCGGCACGCGTCGGATACAGGACACTACTCGGTGCAATCAGCGCACACCAGGGCTGATCGGCCACCGGGAACGCTCCCGGCGGTGGTCGTGGTCGGTCACGTGGAGGGAGGTTCGGGTCGCCGGGTGGGTCAGCCCCGCCGGCTGGGCCGTACGCGCCTGCCACCTGGTGATCTCGTTCCGCTGCCCGGCCCGACCGGCCTGCCGCCTGGGCCGCCCGCACCCGGACGAAGGCACCAACCGGAGGACCCCACTTCCGGCCACCCGTCCCCCGGCGGCCTCGGACCCGGGTTCACCGCTCCCGTCGGTAGTCGAACGCGTCACGCGGCAGCGTCAGGACACCCCGCCAGACGCGCACCGCCCCGTCACGCAACGGATCTTGTGCGTCAACTCGGCGTACATTCATACTCCCGCATGCGCATGCGCATATGGGAGCGTGACAAGTGTTGTCCTCGTTAGGCATCAATCAATTCACCGAGACCGTGTACCGGGCGATGCTGTCGGACCACACCTGGACTGTGCAGCACCTGGCGGAACGCCTGGGCGCCTCCGAACGGCAGGTCCGACAGGCACTGGACCAACTCGCCGATCTGTCGCTGCTGGCCGAGGACGGGATCGGTGACGGCGTGCGCGTGGTCCAGCCGACCATTGGGCTGAGCGCACTGCTGGCCAAGGCCGAGTCGGAGATGCTCGATCGCCAGCGCCAGCTTGTGGAGACACGCGACGCGATCGCTGCCATCGCACTCGAACAGCAACGGCAGACACAGCGAGAGAGCGCGACCCGGTTGGAGGGTGTCGGGGCGGTTCGAGCCCGCATCGAGGAGCTCACTCGAGGCGCGCGCACCGAGTGCGTCTCGCTCAACCCGCGCAGCGCCCAGACGCCGGACGCGAAGGCGGCCAGCGGCCGGCTCAATGAGCAGATGCTCGGTCGCGGGATCCAGCTGCGCTGCATCTACCAGGAGAGCTATCGCAACGATCCGGCTCTGGTCACCTACGCCCGGTGGCTGACCGGGCTCGGCGGTCAGCTGCGGACGACATCGACGATCCCGCTGCTCGCCGTCGTCTACGACCGCGAGGTCGCCCTGCTCCCGCTCGACCCGGCCAACACCAGGCTCGGCGCGGTGGAGGTACGCAGTCCCGGCGTGGTGGCGGCCGTGCTCGCGTTGTTCGAGCAACTGTGGGCCGGGGCGGTGCCGTTCGGTGAATCGACTCCGGTCGACGCCAACGGGCTCGATCCACAGACGAGGCAGCTCCTCGAACTGCTGGCCGTCGGGCAGACCGACGACATGGCCTCCCGCAAGCTCGGCGTCTCCCTGCGTACGGTCCGGCGCATGGCCGCCGACCTCATGGATCGCCTCGATGCGCGGAGCCGGTTCCAGGCCGGCTTGGAGGCCGGCCGACGGGGCTGGATCTGAACGTCGCCGTACGAGCACGACGGCGGGGCCCGGGAAGGATCCCGGGCCCCGCATCGCTGGCGATCGGTTCAGATGCCGTAGACGAACTGGCTGTCCACCGCCCCGCCGCTGTTGGTGTTGCGGAGGTAGACGGTGTTGTCGCTCGGCCGGCGCACGCCGGGGGTGTCGTCGCCGTCGCCGTCCCAGTCGCCCGGCACCGGCACGTCGCCGGAGGGGCCGTGGCCGTAGATGAACGAGAGGTCGGTGCTGGTGGTGCCGTTCGTCAGGTACCACGTCGAGGAACTCGGCCGGAACACACCGACCGTGTCCTTGCCGTCGTTGTTCCAGTCACCCGCCACCGGAAGGTCGCCCGACGGACCATGGCCGAACTTGAACGACAGGTCCATGCTCGTGGTGCCGTTCGTCAGGTACCACATCGACTCACTCGGCCGGAACACACCGACGGTGTCCTTGCCGTCGTTGTTCCAGTCACCCGCCACCGGAAGGTCGCCCGACGGACCATGGCCGAACTTGAACGACAGGTCCGTACTCGTCGTGCCGTTCGTCAGGTACCACATCGACTCACTCGGCCGGAACACACCGACCGTGTCCTTGCCGTCGTTGTTCCAGTCACCGACGACCGGGATGTCACCTGACGGACCATGGCCGAACTTGAAGATGATCGTGGCGGCGCCACTGTTGACGTTGCGCAGGTAGAAGGTCGAGGTGGTCGGCCGGTAGACGCCGATGGTCTTGTCGCCGTCGCCGTCCCAGTCGCCCGAGATCGGGATGTCCTCCGGCGGCGTGGGCGTCGGGTCATCGACGATCTTGTCGTACCGGATGGGTCGGTAGGTGGACATCTCCGACCAGGAGTTGAAGCCGCGGTTGCCGAAGTTGCTCTCGCCGTTGGGGCTACGGACGGTCTCGCCGGAGGTGTTGAAGGAGTAGACGTAGGCGCCCTGGGAGTGGTCCGAGTCGCTCTTCCACCGGGCGAAGAGCTCCATGTGCCCGTCCCGCACCATCGCGTCCCCCGGCTTGAGGTCGTTCAGGCTGCCGAGCGTGTAGCTGGCCGCCCCGTTCATGTAGTCGCCGGTGTTGTACGAGGTGGTCAGGTGCCACGCCATCGACACCAGGCCGGAGCAGTCGCGCCGGTAGGAGTGGTCTCCCTCGACGTCCGAGGCGTAGCCGGTCTGGGTGTAGGTGTAGTCGTGGTCGGCCCAGTCCTGTGCCCGGGCCAGGACCTCCGACCGGGTGATCTCGCCCCCCTGGTTGGAGGAGGCGTACGCGGCCAGTGGCGCGGCGGTCACCTCCGTCGCGAGGCCGCCGAGGACACCGAGCCCGGCAGCGAGGGAGACCCCGACGAGACCGGTGACGGCGCGCCGCAGCGCAATGTTGCTCTCGAACATATTCATACTCCTTCAGGTGCCTGTTTTTGGGCGCGAAACATCGCGACAACGTCTCCCGCGGGAGCGTCGTCCAGACGCGTTCAGATGCTTGCTAAAGAATTTCGTAACCGCGCAGACCCGGAGACCTCGCGGCCCGTCTCACGACGCCGTCGGCCTTGATTAGCGCCTGGTCCGGCCCGGCAGCGCGAACGAAGATGACGATTGAGGCCAGACGGTCGGACAACCGCACCCTCAGGTGCTCAACGCCGTCGGCGGGTAGGGCGTACGCCCAGATCAGGTCGGTGATGACTGCTGCGGAAAGCGAGGGTGAGCCTGTGTTGCAGTACCGCATGTCCACCCTGACGATGTGCACGTCACCCCCATTCGCTACCCCCGGACATCGGCCCTGAGATAGGAGCGGGCGCGGCCGATGCCATCGTTGGCGAAACGGCGACGCCCAGCATCGAGATTGCGATCGCCACTACCGTCATTCGAACTCCCCGCCTCATTCTTCCGCTCCCCTTCCGGCCTAATTCCGGGGCTCGATCGGCCCGTGAGACAAGAATGGCCAGCGGCACCGGGTAAGTCACTAGAACGGCGGTGGCACCAAGGTGCACGGCGCTTTGGTGCCAGGAGGGCGCACGCTCCGGTCGGGGCGTTCGGGCAGGTCAGCCGCGGGGGCGGCCAGCGTGCGGGTACGGCGGCGGTATCGGCGACCGGGGCCCGCCGAAACGATGGGGCGACCCCGCCTGACGCACGGAGCCGCCCCGCCCGGCTGCCGGTGCCCGACCGACAGCGCTGGTCAGACGCGGGTGAGGCGCACGGCGTCGGCGATGACCAGACCGCCGGCCGAGCTCCACCGGCTCACCGCCACGCGGTTGGTGTCGCCGGTCGGCAGGGCGAACGCCCCGAGTGTGCGCCATTGGCCACCGGTGGCGCGCTGGTCGACGGCGACCGTGCGGTTTCCGGCGGCGGTGGCGAGGGATCGGGACGTGGCCATGAGACTCCTTCAGCTGGTCCGCGCGGCGGAGGGGGTCACAACGCATCGACGGACGTGATGGCGGCACGCTACCGCCACAGGTACGCGAAGGTCGGCACCCTTCAATCCCTGCCGCGCGGGTGAAGGAAATTGGCAAGCGGTCAGGCCGAGCCGAGCGCGTCGAGTTCGCGCATCTCCTCGGCGGTGAGCGAGAAGCGGAAGACGTCGGCGTTGGCCTGGATCCGCTCCGGCGTCACGCTCTTCGGGATGACCACGATCTCGTGGTCGATGTGCCAGCGGAGCACCACCTGCGCCGGCGAGACGTCGTGCGCGGCGGCGATCCGGGCCAGCACCGGGTGGGAGAGGTCGCTGGTGTCGAGCGGGCTGTACCCCTCCAGCACGACGCCACGGTCCCGATGCTCGGCGTGCCGCTGCCGGTCGTACAGGAAAGGGCTCCACCGGATCTGGTTGACCGCCGGGTTCTCCTCGGTGGCCTGGATCAACTCGTCGATCTGAGGGGTGCTGTAGTTGCTCACCCCGACCGCCCGGACCAGATTCTCCTCCCTGGCGGCGAGGAGCTCCCGCCAGAGCGGGATGCTGTCGCCGGGCGAGGACGGCGGCCAGTGGATCAGCCACAGGTCCACGTAGTCGGTGCCGAGCGACCGCAGGCTCGCTTCCAGCGTCTCGCGCTCCCGGCCCACCCGGTCCGGCGGCAGCTTGGTCGTGATGAAGAGGTCCTCCCGGCGCAGGTCGCTCTCCTGCACCGCCTGGCCGACCTCCTTCTCGTTGCCGTACACGGTCGCGGTGTCGATGTGCCGGTAGCCGGCGTCGAGCGCGGCCAGTACGGCGTCGTAGCCGGCCTTCCCGGTGGCCCGCCAGGTGCCGAAGCCGAGCAGGGGCATCCGCACCTCGCCCGGCAGCAGGATGGTGGGCTGGTCGTCGTGGTCCATGACGACCGTTCTACCCGTCATCGCCCCGCCGTGCGAGCGAAACAACGCGCCGCTCCGCCCCGCGGAGACCCCGGGATTGCCGGAGAATGCGGGCTGTGACCGACCGGCTTGACGAGTATCGACGCCGGAGGGACGCGGCCCGCACCCCTGAGCCGGTGCCGGAGAAGAAGCCGCGCGGCCGGCGGCGGAGCGACGACGAGACCGGCCGCTTCGTCATCCAGCAGCACCACGCGCGCAGCCTGCACTGGGACCTCCGGCTGGAGCACGACGGAGTGCTCGCGTCCTGGGCGGTGCCGCGCGGCCTGCCCCGGGACACGGGTCGTAACCACCTCGCCGTGCACACCGAGGACCACCCGATGGAGTACCTCGACTTCCACGGGGAGATCCCGGCCGGCGAGTACGGCGGCGGCACGATGACGATCCACGACCGCGGGACCTATCGCCGCGAGAAATGGCGCGACGACGAGGTCATCGTGGTGCTCGACGGGGAGCGGACGTCCGGGCGGTACGTCCTCTTCGCCACCGGCGGCAAGGAGGGCCGGGACTGGATGGTCCGGCGGATGGACCCCGCACCGGAGGGCTGGACGAGCATGCCCGAGCTGGTCCGCCCGATGCGTCCCACTCCCGCCGCCCGCCTCCCCCGGGACCAGACCGCCTGGGGGTACGAGCTGCGCTGGGACGGAACCCGCGCGATCGCGTACGTGTCGGGCGGGCGGCTGCGATTGCTCTCCGAGACCGATGAGGAGATCACCGGCGGGTACTCCTGGCTGCGCGATCTCGCCGAGGCGATGGCGCCGACCGAGGCGGTGCTGGACGGCCTCCTGGTCCGCATCGGCGGCGGTGGCGGGGTGCGCCCGGCCCCGCCCACCTCGGGCAGCCGGGTGCCCGCCGGCGCCCAGTACCTCCTGGTCGACCTGCTCTGGCTGGAGGGCGTGACCTGTCTCGATCTGCCGTACGCCCAACGCCGCGAGCTGCTCGACGGTCTGGCGCTGGCGGGCGCGCACTGGCAGACTCCGCCGTGGTTCCCCGGTACCGGCGCCGAGGCCCTGCGCACCAGCCGAGAGCAGGGGCTCCCCGGGGTGGTGGCGAAGCGACTCGACTCGGGCTACGAGGCGGGCCGAAGCAGCCGACGCTGGTTGAGCATCGACGCGACCTGACGGCGAGGAGCGACGTGTACCTGACCCACCTGGAGTGCCCGCGCTGCGGCAAGGAGCATCCGGCGGACCGGCCGCAGAACCTCTGCGACTGCGGCTCGCCCCTGCTGGTCCGGTACGACCTCGCCGCCGTGGCCCGCGCGGTCACCCCCGAACAGCTCCCGCTGCGTCCCGCCGACCTGTGGCGTTACCGGGAGGTGTTGCCGGTCGCCGACCCGCGGCACGTCACCAGCCTCGGTGAGGGCTGGACGCCGCTGCTGCGCGCCCCCAGCTACGGCGCGGAGATCGGCGTCACCGACCTCATCGTCAAGGACGAGGGCCTCATCCCCACCGGCTCGTTCAAGGCCCGCGGCGCGGCGGTCGGCATCAGCCGGGCCCGTGAGCTGGGCGTGCGGCGCATCGCCATGCCGACCAACGGCAACGCCGGCGCGGCCTGGGCCACCTACGCGGCCCGGGCCGGGATGGGCGCGACCATCGTCATGCCGCTCGACGCGCCCACCATCTGCCGGCGCGAGTGCGTGGCCGCCGGCGCCGACCTGCGCCTTGTCGACGGTCTGATCAGCGACGCCGGCCGCCGGGTGGCGCAGCTCGTCGGCGACTCCGGCGGAGCGATCTTCGACGCCGGCACGCTGCGCGAGCCGTACCGGCTCGAGGGCAAGAAGACCATGGGGTACGAGATCGTCGAGCAGCTCGGCTGGCAGGTGCCCGACGTGATCATCTATCCGACCGGCGGTGGCGTCGGGCTGATCGGCATCCACAAGGCGTTGCACGAGCTGCGCGAGCTGGGCTGGATCTCCGACCGGCTGCCCCGGCTGGTGGCGGTGCAGTCCACCGGCTGCGCACCGATCGTGCGGGCGTTCGCGGCCGGTGAGGAGCGTGCCGAACCGTGGGTGGACGCGCACACCGTCGCGTTCGGCATCACGGTGCCGGCGCCGCTCGGCGACGAGCTGATCCTGGCCGCGCTGCGGGAAAGCGCCGGTACGGCCGTCGCCGTGCCCGACGAGGAGATCCTGACCGACCTGCGGAGCTTCGCCGCCCGGGAAGGGCTGCTCCTCTGCCCGGAGGGTGCGGCCTGCCTGACCGCGGCCCGGCAGCTGCGCGCCGGCGGCTGGATCCGGGCGGGCGAGCGGGTGGTGGTGCTCAACACCGGTGCGGGCCTGAAATACCCGGAGACGGTGGACGTCTCCGCCGTGCCGGTGCTGGCGTGAGGCCGACCAGGGCGTAGGGGCCGGTCAGAACGCGGTCGGGTCGGTCAACCGCCAGGCCGCGTTGATCTGGCCGATGTGCGACAACGCCTGTGGGGTGTTGCCGAGCTGCGCCCCCGTGATCAGGTCGATCTGCTCGCTGAACAGACCGACGTCGTTGGCGTACCCGGAGACACGCTCGAAGAGCTCCTCGGCCCGACGCTGTTCACCGGTCATCACCAGACACTCGACCAGCCAGAACGAGCAGAGCAGGAAGCCCGCGGGATCGCTGTTCCAGCGCCGGACCAAGCCGCCCTCGGTGCTCAGCTCGCGCTCGATCACCGAGATGGTCGCGCGCATCCGCGGGTCGTTCGCCGGCAGGAAGTGCACCACCGGCAGAAAGAGCGCCGAGGCGTCCAGCTCGGTGGAGCCGAACGCGGCCGTGAACGCGCCGAGCCGGTCGTTCCAGCCTTCACGGAGCACGGTGTCGCGAATCTCGTCGCGTATCACAGCCCAGCGCCGTGGATCTGCGCGGTCACCGAGCCGGTCGGCCAGTTTCACCGCCCGGTCCATGGCCGCCCAGCAGAGCACCTTCGACGACAGGTAGTGGCGCTCCTCGTCGCGCGTCTCCCACATCCCCCGGTCGGGCAGCCGCCAGGTGGACGCCACCTGCTCGGTCAGGCCCAGCACCATCTCGCGCAGTTCCTCGTCGAAGGTCTCGCCGAGGTAGTCGCGCAGCCGCCAGACCGCGGTCATGATCTCGCCCGGCACGTCGAGCTGCCGCTGGCACCAGGCGTCGTTCCCCATCCGGACCGGCCCGGACCCGGCGTAGCCCGGCAGGTGCGGGCACTCGTGCTCGGTGAGGTCCCGCTCCCCTTCGAGCCCGAAGACCACCGGCACGGGCTTGTCGCCGATCCGACCGATCGAGCGGGTCACCCAGGCGAAGAGGCGAGACGCCTCGTGCGGGCAGGCCGCCACCCAGAGTGCGCGCAACGTCATGGAGAAGTCACGCAGCCAGGAGTAGCGGTAGTCGTAGTTGCGATCGCCGCCCAACTGCTCGGGCAGCGAGGTCGTCGCCGCCGCCGCGACCGCGCCGCTGCGCGCGTACGTGAGACCCGTCAGCAGGGTGGCGCTGGGGCGGACCAGCTCCGGGTACCGACCGGGGTACTGGTGCGTCTCCCGGTACGCCTCCCACGCCTGGATCGTCTCGGCGAGGGTGGTCAGCGGGTCGAGCCGGACCGGTGGTCTCCCGTACGCCTCGCCGTATGCCAGGTTGAAGCCGACGACCTGCCCGTCGCAGACCTCGAACTCCTCGTACACCCGGTCCTGTTCGGCCTTCAACGGCAGCCCGTCGGTGCCCAGCACCAGCACGACCGAACCGGCGGTGGCGAGCACGCTGCCGTCCGGCTGATCGTGCAGGTACGGCGTGAGCAGGCCGTGTGCGGGGCGCGGTACGTACTCCAGCGCCATTCGGACCCGGCCGCTCAACCCCTCGACCGCCCGGAGCAGCACGGCTGGGGAGTTCATACCGAGCTGGTGCGCCCGAGCCCCGATCTCGGCGGCCAGCGCGTCGGTGACCGCGACGCTCCCCTCAGGGGTGTGGTGCACGGTGCGCAGCACCAGCGTGTCGGGGTGGTAGCTCCGCTCGACCCGGTGACCGGGGCGGCCCGCGCCGACCGGGGCCAGCCGGAAGTGGCCGGCTTGCGGTCCGAGGACTCTGGCGAAGACGGCGGAGCCGTCGAACCGGTCCGGACACCACCAGTCGACCGAGCCGTCCCGGCTCACCAGTGCCCCCGAACGGCAGTCGGAGAGGAATCCGTAGTCGGAGATCGCCGGCTGACCCACCCGCCAGGGGTACCCCGATCGAGCGGGATCCAACGAAGCCGCTCCGTCAGTTCGGTGGCTCGTCGTCGCCGGCGGCCTCCGCGGCGTCCGCCTCCTCCTTCGTACGGTGCACCGCCTGGTCGGCGTGCTCCGGCGGGCCGTACACGGTGTAGAGCACCAGCGGGTTGGGGCCGGTGTTGACGAAGTTGTGCTTCGTACCCGCCGGCACGACCACGAGATCGCCCTGCGTCACCTCCCGCTTCTCGCCCGCCACGCGGGCCTCGCCGGTGCCGCTGACGAAGGTGAGGATCTGGTCGATGCCCTCGTGTACCTCTTCGCCGATCTCACCACCCGGCGGGATCGTCATGATCACCAACTGGGTGTGCGCACCGGTCCACAGCACTCGGCGGAAGTCGGGGCTCTTCTCGGCGACGGTCGCGATCGTGAAATGCTCCATGCCGACGCCATACCCGTTCGGTCGTCGTGCCACTCCGGGACTCGCAGATGGTGGAATTCGCCACTTCACCGAGGTTTGCAGCCGTACCGGCCGGGGATTGAGGTTCTCAGACCGGCGATCCGTCGGTTGAGCCAGGTCCCCGCTGTCGTACCGCCGAACGGCTGCGGTGGTGGGAGACGGCCAGAGCGCGGCGACGTTCCGACCTGGGTCGGGCGGCGCCGTGCGCTCGTCCGCGCCCGATTCGGCCGGGCCGGCACCGTCGGCGCATCGGCTGTCAGTCGTCCTCGACGGCGACCGGTTCCCGGCCGAGGCAGCGCACCTTCAGCTCGTACTCTCCGGCGCCCCCCTCGAAGCTGACCTCGACGTCGTCGTCCGGCCCCCGGTCGACGTCGCGCACCCGGAAGCCCTGCGCCGGCGCCCAGGAGACCAGCCGCACTCCCTCCGGCACGCACTCGGCCACCGCGCTGCCGCCGCCCGTGGTGAAGGTGCGCCGGACCGGCGAGTCGCCCGCCGACGGCGCGGACGGCGACGAAGTGGACGGGGCACCGGAGCGCGCCAGTGCAGGTGGGGCGGAGGCGAGCGCCCGAGCGATCTCGTCCTCGCCGCGCACCCCGCCGGGAGTTCCGGTGAGGCTCTCACCGACCAGCCGGATCGCGCCGAGGCCGATCACTGTGGCGAGGGCGGCGGTGGCCAACCACCCGACCACGACGAGGAGCCAACGGCGACGCATGCTGCGAGTGTGCCCGACCGCAGGTTGGCCCCGGCACGGCGCGACGCTAAGAGACGGTTAACGATCCGGCCTGGCACGACGGCAGCGGTTAGCCTGCCAGACGTGGCCCGCCTGCTGCTCATCGAGGACGACCTCACCATCCGTACGCCGCTGATCCGGGCGCTGCGGGAGCGCGGGCACGCGGTGGCCGCCGCCTCGACGGCGATGGCCGGGCTGCGCGACGCGCTGGAGGACCGGCCCGACCTCGTCGTGCTCGATCTCGGACTGCCTGATCTGGACGGACGCGAACTGCTGCGGATGCTGCGCGCGGTCAGCTCGGTGCCGGTGATCGTGGCCACCGCCCGCGACGACGAGACGGAGATCGTCCGGGTGCTGGACGCGGGCGCCGACGACTACGTGGTCAAGCCGTTCACCGCGGCGCAGCTGGACGCTCGCGCCCGGGCGGTGCTGCGCCGATCGCCCGGCGGCGGCACCCCCGAACCGGCGCTCGTGGTCGGTGGGCTGCGCGTCGATCCCCGGTCCCGGCAGGTCACCCTGGACGGAACGCAGGTCGAGCTGACCCCACGGGAGTTCGATCTGCTGCACCACCTCGCCGCCCACCCCGGACAGGTGGTCACCAAGCGTGAACTGCTCACCGAGGTGTGGCAGATCCCGTACGGCGGCGCCGACAAGACCGTCGACGTGCACCTGTCCTGGCTGCGCCGCAAGCTGGGTGAGAGTGCCCAGGAGCCGCGCTACCTGCACACCGTGCGGGGCGTCGGGGTGCGGTTGGAAGCGCCGCGGGCAGCCGGATGAGGGCGCGGCTGGCGCTCCTGGTCGCCGCGGTCAGCGTGCTCATCCTGATCGCGTTCCTGGTGCCGCTGGCGCTGCTGGTGCGCACCGTCGCCGAGGACCGCGCGACCGTACGCGCCACCGCCGACGCGCAGAGTCTGGTCCCGGTGGTGGGCACCGCCGACGCGACCACCATCCGGCTGACCGTCGAGCAGTTGGCCGCCGATTCCGGCCGGCCGGTGAGCGTGTACCTGCCCGACGGCAGCGTGCTCGGCACGCCCGTGCCTCGTACGCCGGCGGTCGCGCTGGCCGCCCGTGGGCAGAGCCTGACCGGGGAGTCGGCCTCCGGCCGGGAGGTCGTCATCGCCGTACAGGGCCGGACCGACGGCACCGGGGTGATCCGGGTCGCGGTGCCCCGGGACGAGCTGACCGACGGGGTGACCCGCGCCTGGCTGGTGCTCGCCCTGCTCGGCCTGCTCCTGGTGCTCATCGGGCTGGTGGTCGCGGACCGGCTGGCCCGCACGCTCGTCCGGCCGATCGGGGATCTCTCGGCGGTGTCGCACCGGCTCGCCAACGCCGAGCTCGACGCCCGGGTCACCCTGTCGGGACCGCCCGAGTTGCGGGAGGTCGCCGGTGCGCTCAACCATCTGGCCGGACGGATCCAGGTGCTGCTGTTGCAGGAACGCGAGCAGGTCGCCGACCTGTCGCACCGGTTGCGTACACCACTGACCGCGCTACGGCTGGAGGCGGAGTCGCTGCGCGACCCGGACGACGCGTCGCGGATCACCGCCGCTGTGGACGGCCTCGAACGGGCCGTCACCGGCCTCATCCGCCAGGCCCGTTGGCGGCGGACCTCGGCGGCCGGCCCGACGGGCTCGGACGCGGCCGCGATCGTCGGCGCGCGGGTGGCGTTCTGGTCGGTGCTCGCGGAGGACACCGGCCGCCCGGTGACGCTCGACCTAGCGCCCGGTCCGCTGCCGGTCGGCGTGCCCGCCGACGAACTGGCGGCCGCGGTGGACGCGCTGCTCGGCAACGTCTTCGCGCACACCCCGGACGGCACGCCTTTCACGGTGCGGCTGGCCGTCGGCGACGGGCAGGTGGTGCTTACCGTGGCCGACGAGGGTCCGGGCCTGCCGGCTGACGCGGCCCGGCGGGGCGCGAGCGCCGCCGGCTCGACGGGACTCGGCCTGGACATCGCCCGCCGGGCCGCGCAGGCCACGGGCGGGCGGCTGGAACTGGGTACGGCGACGGGCGGCGGGGCCGAGGTGCGGCTCCGGCTGGGTCCGCCGAGGGTTTCTTAACCCGGCCTTAGTCTTCCGGCAGCGCCGCCCTATCCGCCCCGGACCGATCCTCATCGGTAGGAACCGAGAGAGGTGGGGACGATGAAGCGCAGTTCAATGCTCCTGGCGTCGGCCGGCGGCGCGGCCGTACTCGCGGTGGCCGGTGTGGCGATCGGCGCCACGGTCGCCGACGAGCGGCGCGACCGGGACACCACGTTGGCCGCCGCCACCACCGCCCCGACCGCACCGGACGACAGTGCCGCCCCGGATGACAGCGCCGGCAGCGGCGCGCCGAGCACCACGGCCGGCACGCCGAGCGGCGCCCCGTCCAGCAGCGGCGCTCCGTCGGGGAACACCGGCGGCGACCGGATCGGACCGCAGCGGGCGGCAGAGATCGCGCTGGCGCGGGCCGGCGGCGGTCGGATCACGGAAATCGAGGCCGAGCAGGAGCACGGCCGCCCGGTGTGGAGCGTCGAGATCGTGTCCGGCGATGTCGAGCACGACATCGACGTCGACCGGGACAACGGCGCGGTACTCCGGGCGGAGCAGGAGCAGGCCGACGACGATGACGACGACTGACCCGGCACCCGCGCGGCGGGGTCCGGGTGGGCTTCCGCGGTGGTGGCCGCGCAGGGGCGGCACGACCGCCTGATCCTCCGGTGGAGGCACGGCGCACCCCGCGGGGCCGTGGGGCCCGCGGGGTGCGGCGAGAACGAACTACTGCTTCTCGGTGAAACCGAACTGAACGATGCCCTGGTCGTCGACGGTCGCGTCGACCGAGGCGTCGCCGAGGATTTCCACGGCGTCGGAATCCAGGAAGATTCGGGCCCCCTGGTTGTCGACCACGTGGTCGCCCTGCGTGGGCGCGGCGACCAACTCGACGGTGAGCGAGCCCGCCGCCGCGTCGGCGGCGATGCGCACCCCGCCGTCCTCGCCGACGTCCTGCTGGTTGGCGAGATCGCGAATGACCAGGACGGCGTTGTCGGTCATGGTGAGCATGCTGGAAACTCCTCGTGGATTCGCTCGGAGCGCGGTCGAAACGGCGCAGACCGGTGATGAGCACGTGGCCGGTGCACGTGGGAGGTGATTGCGCGGCACTCAGTCGCCGCCAACCGCATCGGGGCAGGTGAGAGCCCCGTCACTACCTACGTTGCACGTCGCCGGGCGATCCGTCAAATAGACCCTGATCAGTCGAGCGCGGCCGGGGAGCCGAGCAGCGCTCGGATTTCCCGTACGGCGGCACGGCCCGCCCGGTTGGCCCCGACCGTGCTCGCCGAGGGGCCGTACCCGATCAGGTGAATCCGCCCGTCGGCGGCCACCCGGGTCCCGTCCATCACGATTCCGCCGCCGGCGCCGCGCAGGTGCAGCGGGGTGAGATGGTCGATGGCGGCCCGGAAACCGGTGCACCAGAGGATCACGTCGGCGGCGACGAAGCGCCCGTCCGCCCAGGCGACCCCGTCGGGCGTGATCCGCTCGAACATGGGTAGACGATCGAGCACGCCCTGCTCGCGCAGGCGGCGAACCTCGGGGGTCACCGGCAGTCCGGTCACCCCGACCACGCTGCTCGGCGGGCGGCCCGCCCGCACCCGGGCCTCGACCAGGGCCACCGCGGCCCGACCGTGCTCGGGGGTGAACTCGATCTCGCGGAAGTCGGGCGGGCGACGACTGACCCAGGTGGTGCTCGCGGCGACCGGGGAGATCTCGCCGAGGAGTTGCACCGCCGAGGTGCCGGCACCGACCACCACCACCCGCTGGCCGGCGAACTCCGCCGGGCCCCGGTAGTCGGCAGTGTGCAGCTGCCGGCCGCGGAAGTCGGCCCGGCCCGGATAGTGCGGCCAGAACGGCCGGCTCCAGGTACCCGTGGCGTTGATCAGGGCTCGCGCGGTCCAGCGTCCACCGTCCGTACGCACGTCCAGCCGCCCGTCGGGCAGCGAATGCACCGACTCAACCCGGACGGGGCGCTCCACCGGCAGTTCGAACTTCCGCTCGTACGCGGCGAAGTAGTCGCTGACCACCTCGGATGCCCGGCGGTCCGGTGCGGCGGCGGGGAACGGCATGGCGGGCAGGTCGTGGAAGCCGTGCACCCGGTCCACCGTCAGCGTCGGCCAGCGGTGCCGCCACGCGCCGCCGGGGCCGTCGTCGCCGTCCAGGATCACGAAGCCGGTTCCGGGGGTGAAGCCGGTCCGGTGCAGGTGATATCCGGCGGAGAGGCCGGCCTGACCGGCACCGATCACCACCACGTCGACCGAGCGCGTGTCCACGCACCGTGCAACCGAAAACACTCGGCCGTTCTGCCCGCCGCGGTCGTCTCCCCGCTCACATCCGCGGGCCGACCCGCCGGGCGAACGCCGCGACATCGGAGTCCACGCCCATAAACTGCCGATATGACGGACATACGGCGCTACGCCGCCGAGTTCCTCGGCACTCTGCTGCTGGTCTTCTTCGGGGTGGGCAGTGCCGTGGCCGCCCGGGTCCAGGGCGGCGTGGTGGTGGTCGCACTCGCCTTCGGATTCGTCATGCTGGTCCTCGTCTACACGCTCGGCCCACTCACGGGCAGTCACGTGAACCCGGCGGTCACCCTCGGAATGCTGCTGTCCGGCCGCATCTCACCCGTCGGCGCGGTCGCCTACTGGATCGCCCAGTTCGCGGGCGCCACCGTCGGCGCCTTCCTGCTGTGGGCGCTCACCCGGTGGGGTGACGTGGTCGACCAGACCGGGGCGCTGGGCAGCAACGGATACGGCGCGCACATCAACCGCTTCGGGGCCGCGCTGCTGGAGACCCTGCTGACGTTCCTGTTCGTACTGGTGGTGCTCGTGGTGACCAGCCGCGCCGAGCAGACCTCCGTCGCCGGGGTCGCCATCGGGCTGGCGCTCGCCGTGGCGCACCTGGTCGGCGTCGCCCTGGACGGTGCGTCGGTCAACCCGGCCCGATCCTTCGGCCCTGCCGTCTTCGAGGGCGGGGCCGCGCTGCGGCAGTTGTGGGTGTTCATCGTCTTCCCGCTGTTCGGTGGAGCACTGGCCGCACTCGTGGCACCGCTGTTCGCCAGGCCGGACACACCCCCGTCCGTGCCAGGGGACGCCGAAGAGCCTCAGCCGGCCTGACGTCCGGACGCCACCGCACGATCCGTCCGTCGCCGCCGTCCGGCGCACCGACGACTCAACCCTGGCCGGCAAAAACCTTCGCCATTGAGCCTTTCCCGGCGATTATCGCCATGACAGCATCGAGGCATGCAACGTCGTCTCTTCCCCCGCACGCTCGCCCTGGTCGCGCTGGTCGCCGCCGCCGCGACCGCCGGCGCTCCCGGTGCGACCGCCGAGTCCCCCGCCCCGTCCGTGACCCGCCTGAACGCGACCATCGACGCGATCCTCGCCGACTCCCGACTGGCCGGGGCACAGGCGTCGGTGGTGGTGGCGGACACTGCGACCGGCCAGACCCTCTACAACCGCAACGGCGACCGCCGGCTGGTGCCGGCCTCCAACACCAAGCTGCTCACCTCCACGGCGGCCATGGCGCTGCTCGGACCGGACCACCGCTTCACCACGGACGTACGCACCAGCGGCAAGCGCCGCGCCGGCGTGGTCACCGGCGACCTCTACCTGCGCGGCGGCGGTGACCCGACCATGCTCGCCGCCGACTACGACGCGCTCGCGGCGCAGGTGGCGGCTGCGGGCGTACGCGTCGTGAAGGGCGACCTGGTCGCCGACGACACCCGCTACGACCACAACCGGCTCGGACCGGACTGGACCTGGGACGACGAACCCTGGTACTACGCGGCGCAGGTCTCCGCGCTGACCGTCGCACCGGACACCGACTACGACGCGGGCACCGTGATCGTGCACGCCGCACCCGGAAAACGGGCCGGCGAGGCACCCGTGCTCACCACCACCCCGCCGACGGACTACCTGCGGTTCGACAACCGAGCGAAGACGGTGGCCGACGGCGAGACGGCCATCTCGTTCGAGCGCGAGCACGGCAGCAACACCATCGTGATCACCGGCCAGATCGCGACGGGCGGCGAGCCGGCCAGCGACTGGGTGACGGTCTGGGAGCCGACCGGCTACGCGGCAGACGTGTTCCGGGCCGCCCTGCAACGGCACGGCGTACGAATTCAAGGGCGCACGCTGCTCGGGCAGCCCACCCCGACCGCGGCGACCACCGTCGCCCGCCACGACTCGATGACGCTGGCCGAGTTGATGGTGCCGTTCCTCAAGCTCTCCAACAACGGGCACGCCGAGGTGCTCGCCAAGGAGATCGGCCGGGTCGTGGCCGGCTCGGGCACCTGGTCAGCGGGGCTCGCCGCCGTCAGCGGGTACGTGGCGAGCGTCGGCATGGACACCGGCACGCTGCGGCAGCGGGACGGCTCCGGCCTCTCCCGTCGCAACATGATCCCGGCCGGCGAGTTCGTCGACCTGCTCGCCGCCGTCCGCGCCGAACCCTGGTTCGACGCCTGGTACGCGGCACTGCCCATCGCCGGGCAGCCCGAGCGGTTCGTCGGCGGCACGCTGCGCAGCCGGATGCAGGGCACGCCGGCGGCCGGGAACGTGCACGCCAAGACGGGCAGCCTCACCGGCGCTTCCAGCCTCTCCGGCTACGTCACCGACGCCGACGGCCGGGTGCTGGCGTTCTCGATCCTGCTGAACAACTACCTGGTCTCGTCGGTGAAGGGGCTGGAGGACCAGATCGCGGTCGCGCTCGCGGGCTACAGCGAGAAGAGCGTGGGCGTGGCGCGCGTCGCGCCGCGCGCCACGCCCGAGGCACCGCAGGTGCCCGAGGGCTTCGAGTGTTCCTGGGTCAAGCCGATCGCCTGCTGAGCAGGGTCCGTTCCTCACCGAACCCGTTCGCGAGAGGCGGTTCCTCGTGCCGGGCCCCGGAACAGGGGCCCGGCACGTCAGGCACTCGGGCGGGGCGGGAGCGGCGCCGCCGGGTCGCCGCGCTCGATGAGCGCGTCGATGTCGGCGTCGCGCAGCCCGCGCAGCGCCAACACCCGCGCGCCCCAACGGTGCAGGCGGCAGGGGTGTGGATTGGCGTCGTTGCGGCAGATCGTCCCGCCGGACCAGCGTTGCGGCGCGTGCACCACCACCGCCCGGAGGGCGAACTGCACGTCCTCGCCGGTCACGTACGGCGGCAGCGGAATCTCCCGCAGCGTGTCGTCGGGCGACTCGGCGGGATCGGCCTGGACGACCGGACGGACACGGTGGGCGGTGCTGATGCTCATCTGCACAATCCTCCACACAGGATGGTCGGACCGGGACAGCAGAAAGTTACGACGCCATCGACCGAGGGCGACGGACAAACTGTCCCGCGTTCCGGGTGGGGATCGCGATGACCGGCCGGACGGTGGCCGGGCGCGGTCGGCGCCGGCACCCGGCGGCGGATCAGACGCGTTCCAGCACCACCACCGGGATCTCCCGGTCCGTCTTGGTCTGGTATTCCTCGTACGCGGGCCAGATCTTTGCCATCGTCGCCCACATCCGGGGCTTCTCCTCTGCGGTGGCGGTCCGGGCCCGGGCGGTGAACCGCTCGCCAGCGACCTGCACGTCGACCTGCGGGTCGGTCAGCAGGTTGAGGTACCAGGCCGGGTGCTGGGGCGCGCCGCCCTGCGAGGCGACGACCAGGTAGTTCTCGCCGTCCCGTCCGTAGATGAGCGCGGTGCGACGCAGCTTGCCGCTGTGCCGGCCCCGAGTGGTCAGCAGCAGCGTGAACACGCCCGGCCGCCACTCGTGCCCGTCGGCCCCGTCGGTCTCGAGATACCGGTGGATGTGGCTGGCGACCCAGTTCGTGGGGCTGTCCAGCACGTCCTCGCTCGCGGTCATGGGCGACTCCTCTCGGATCCTTCGCAGTCGACGCCCACGCTACCGCCGGGCTACGCCCACGGTCCGGCGAAGGAACGACGGTGGCCATCGGCCCGAGGCGCGGCTCAGCTCAGCGCGACGGCCGGTTCGAAGCCGTTGCCGATGCCGCGGCCGGCTCCCGAGGACCAGAGAGGTCGGACCCTCAACGGATCTCGAAGCCGAGCGCCTGAGCGATCACCAGCGACTGCTCCACGTCGATGATCGCCCCCGCCCGCTCCACCACCAGCGGATCGAGTGCGGTCAGGTCGGTGCCCCGCAGGTCGGCGCCGGAGAGCCGCGCGCCGTGCAGCTGCGCGGCGGAGAGGTCGATGCCGGCGATCGTGGCGCCGGTCAGATTGGCGCCGGTGAGGTCGACCTCCCGCATCCGCACGTCGGTGATCCGTACCCCGCGCAGGTCGGCGCGGGGCAGGGCGACGAACGACCAGTCGCCCCCGGCGATCGTCAACGGTCGCAGGTCGCACTGGGCGAAGGTGCTGCCGACCAGCTTGCAGCCGGTGAATTCGGCCTCGAAGAGGTTGCACCGCTGGAAGGCGCACCGGGTGAAGGCCGAGTCGGTGTGCCGGGAGGCGTTGAACGTCACGTTGCCGAAGGTGCAGCCGTCGAAGACCGCGCCCCGGCTGACCGCCTCGGTGAGGTCGACCTCGAAGAACGAGCAGCGGACGAAGCGCCGATCGGTCAGTTCCTCGCCGTACCAGTCCTCGTTGCGGAAGGTCGCGTCCTCGGTCAGCTCGGGCATCGGGCCAGGCTACCGACGAACACCGACATGTGTGGTCGGTGGCTATTCCCGTCGGGGGTACCGCCGGGTAGGTTCGGCGAGGTGAGTGTGGTGAGAAGCATCGATCCGGACCAGGTCGGCTTCGACCCGGCGCGGCTGACGCGGATCGACGAGCACTTCGGCAGGTACGTCGACGATGGCCGGCTCGCCGGTTGGCAGGCGGTCGTCACCCGCCGTGGCGAGGTGGTCCACTCGACCGCGTACGGGCTGCGCGACCGGGAGGCGGGCACCCCGGTCGAGGCGGACACCCTGTGGCGGATCTACTCGATGACCAAACCGGTCACCTCGGTCGCCGCGATGATCCTCTGGGAGGAGGGGCGCTTCGAGCTGACCGACGAGATCAGCCGCTGGCTGCCTGAGTTCACCGACCTGCGGGTCTACGCCAAGGGCTCGACGCTCAAGCCGTACACGGTGCCTGCCGTCGAACCGATCCGCGTGTGGCACCTGCTCACCCACACCTCCGGCCTCACCTACGGCTTCATGCAGACCTCGGTGGTCGACGGCCTCTACCGGGCCGCCGGCTACGACCTGTACCCCCCGTCGGACGTCGACCTGGCGGGTGCCTGCGCCGCTTTCGGCCAGCTACCGCTGCTGTTCCAGCCCGGCACCGCCTGGGGCTACTCGGTCGCCACGGACGTGCTCGGCCGGCTGATCGAGGTGGTCTCCGGGCAGAGCCTCGACGCGTTCTTCAGCGACCGGATCTTCCGGCCGCTCGGGATGACCGACACCCGCTGGTACGTCGAGGACGACGAGGCCGGCCGGCTAGCGGCGCTCTACGGCCCGGACCCACGCACCGGGCGGGCCATGCGCCACGACCAGCTCGGCACGCTCGCGTACCGGAAACCGGCCCTGTTCTCCGGCGGAGGTGGTCTCATCTCCTCCGCCGCCGACTACCACCGCTTCACCCAGATGCTGTTGCGTGGCGGCGAGCTGGACGGGGTACGCCTGCTCGGCCCGCGCACCGTGCGCTTCATGGCCCGCAACCACCTCCCCGGCGGCCAGGACCTGGGCACCCTCTCCACCGGCGGGTTCGCCGAGACCACCCTCGACGGGATCGGCTTCGGGCTCGGCTTCGCGGTGGTCGACGACCCGATGCCCAGCCGGGTGCCGAGCAGCGTCGGCGAGTACTACTGGGGTGGCGTGGCGAGCACCGCTTTCTGGGTCGACCCGGTGGAGGAGATCACGGCGCTCTTCTTCACCCAGCTGATGCCCTCCAGCGCGTACCCGATCCGGCCGCAGCTGCGCCAACTCGTCTACTCGGCGCTCGTGGACTGACCAGCCTCGGGTTCTCCCGGTAACGCCACCGGCGGCCGACCCGGTCAATAGCCTTGAGGACCGGAGGTCACGTCCGGCGGGAGGCGGTCATGAGCAGCATCGTGGTGTTCGGCGCGGGTGGCACCGCCGGCTCCCGGGTCACCGCCGAGGCGGTCGGACGCGGACACCGGGTCACCGCCGCGGTACGCCGCCCGGAAGCGGTCTCCTACCTGCCCGCAGGGGTGCAGGTGGTGACCGGGGACGCCACCAGCGAGCGGAGCGTACGGGAATTGGCCCCGGAGGCCGACGTCATGCTGGTCGCGATCGGCGGAGGCGAGCGCGGGCTCTGGCTCGACGCGGCGCGGGCGCTGGTCACCACGCTGCGCGGGCTGCCGGACGCGCCCCGGATCATCCACCTCGGCGGCGGGTCGACGCTGCTCACCCCGAAGGGGACGCGGTACCTGGACGAGCCGGACTTCCCCGAGGCGTACCAGGACTCGGCCCAGGGGCAGGCCGACGCCCTCGACTACTACCGCAGCCAGGCCGACGGGGTGACCTGGACGTACGTCTCGCCGCCGCCGCTGGAGTTCCACCCCGGCGAGCGGAGCGGGCACTACCGCACCGGCACCGACGAGCCGGTCACCGACGATCAGGGCCGCTCGGTGCTCACCTACGAGGACCTCGCGGTGGCGATCGTCGACGAGATCGAGAACCCGCGCCACGAGAACATGCGCTTCAGCGTGGCGTACTGAGGTTCGTACGCGGAGCCGGGTCTCAGCCGGCGAGGCGGGCGGGGAAACCGCCGGTGGCGATCGGGCTCCACCGCTCGACGGTCAGCCGGATCAGGGACTTGCCCTGCTGCACCATGGCCGCGCGGTACTCGTCCCAGTCGGGGTGCTCGCCCGAGATGCAGCGGAAGTACTCCACCAGGGGTTCGAGCGCCTCGGGCAGGTCCAGCACCTCGGCCGTGCCGTCGATCTGCACCCAGGGCCCGTTCCAGTCGTCGGAGAGCACACAGGCCGACACCCGCGGGTCGCGGCGGACGTTGGCCGCCTTGACCCGTTCCGGATAGGTGGAGATCACCAGCCGGCCGGCGGTGTCCACGCCCGCGGTGACCGGCGAGGCCTGCGGTCGGCCGTCCGCTCGGGTCGTCATCAGCACCACGCGGTGCCGGGGCCGGAGGAATTCGATCAGGCCGTCGCGGTCGACCTTGGTGTTCGTCGCGATGCTGCGTGCCACGGGTCGTTTCTACCAGGCCCGCCGCCGGATGTCCCGTTCAGTCGGGGCGGATGGCGTTGCGCTCCGCGACCTGCTGCGCGGGCACCCGGGGCCTCATCGATGGCCGCCAGGCGCGCCCGTTGGCGTAGATCACCCGGAATCCCAGGTACGAGGCGAGGGGCGCCCAGTGCGCCGAACCCATCCGCAACTCCGCGGCGTTGTGCCGCTGACCGTTGGCCAGTACGTCGAGCAGGACGGTTTCGAAGGCCGCCGATTCGACCCAGTCCACGTCCCGGGTGAAACCGCAGATCAGTGCGGCTCCGGTGAGCTGGAGGAACTCGCGCAGCGCCGCGTCCGAGGCCCGCAGCACGGAACAGCTGCCGAAGTAGAGCCGCCGCCCTTCGCAACGCCCGGCCATCAGTTCGGCGACGTCGGAGAGTTCGACGGAGTTCCAGTCGGTCAGCCGGAGCCGGCTCGGCTCGCCGTGCATCGCGAAGAATCCCACCCGATGGTCGGCGTACTGCTTGAGCAACCACCGGTCGAGGAAGTAGAAGAGCTCGTCGCGGGTCGCCGCGTCCTTGTGGATGAACCGGATCTTGCCCAGCCGCTCGAGCAGTTCGAGCGTGGGCAGCACGGACCCCCGCTCGTTGAGGTCGCGGTGCCACTGACCTTCGACGCAGAAGACGCCTCCCCGCGCCACGTCCACCTCCCCCGCGCGTCGCCCCGGAGGCTGACGTTACCGCTCAGCGGATCCGGGAGAACATCACCCCGGGTGGGGCATTCCGCAAGTTTCGCCGCCTTTACGCCTACTCGACGTTTCACGGCAGGACTGGCTGATTCGCTGATCCACCACATTTACAGCGACCGCTCAGCAACCGCAAATCATGAGGACGATTCTCGTTAACTGCCCCCAACGCGTCCGATAGCTGCCAGGGTGGAAATCACGGGACGCCCCGGTCAATGTCCCGAAGGCCACCCCATTCACGTTCCTATCGGGAGGACTTCCGTGCGCGTAAACACCCTGAAGCGGGCTGCCGTCGCATTCGCCCTGGCTCTGCCAGGCGCCGCGATCGCCGCGGTGGTCGCCGCGCCAGCGGCCCATGCCGACGGCTGCTACACGTGGGACCGCAACCTCTACCAGGGGCGATCCGGCTCCGACGTCCGGGAGTTGCAGGTCCGGGTGGCCGGCTGGGCCGGCAACCGGGACATCGTCGAGACCGACGGCATCTTCGGGCCGAAGACCGACGCCGCGGTCCGGCGGTTCCAGCAGGCGTACGGGCTGCGGGTCGACGGCATCGCCGGCCCCGAGACGTACGCCAAGCTCTACGAACTCCAGGACAACGACTGCACACCGCGTCACTTCACCTACAGCGAGCTGGACGGCGGCTGCGGCCAGGGCGGGTACAGCGGGGGCCCGCTGTCGGCCAGCGAGACGCGCCAGAACGCGCTGCGCACGATGTGGAAGCTGGAGGCGCTGCGCCGCAGCCTCGGTGACAAGCCCCTCTACGTGACCAGCGGCTTCCGCAGCAAGGCGTGCAACAACCAGGTGGGCGGGGCGTCGGACAGCCAGCACCTCTACGGCACCGCCGCCGACGTGGTGTCCCGCACCTCGTCGCTCTGCGAGGTCGCCCGCGACGCCCGCACCAAGGGCTTCAGCGGAATCTTCGGGCCTGGCTACCCGAACCACGACGACCACGTGCACGTGGACTCGCGTCGCGAGAACAACGATGACGGCATCCGCAACAGCACGAGTTGGTCCGCGCCGGACTGCGGGGTCCGCAACAACTGAGCAACCGCCGCAGCGACGCCGGCCCGGTACGGGGGATGGGGGGATCCCGCGCCGGGCCGGCGTCCTGCCGCAGCGTCCCACTCTCTCCGACCGGCGCGGCCCGGGCGGCCCAGCGCGGGAGCGGTGCTGAAGCAGCCGGCCCAGGTCGTGCGCGTCGAAGGGCCGATTCTCCAACCATTTGACCGAACCCATGAAGGTGATCCGCTTGGCGATCGGCCCCCGATCGGCCCCGACGAGATCGATCTCCGGGTCGTCGGTCCGGGTCCAGTAGCCGCCGATCTCACGTGTGCCCTCCGGCAGCCGGTCCGCAGGCAGCCGGCGCAGGGCTTCGCGTACGACCGGCTCGATGGCCCGTCCGCGCCAGGTCGTCCACGCCGTGCTGATCCGGCCCAGGGTCAGGTCGCCGCGTCCGCGCTCGATCTCCGGCAGGTAGGGCCCGAGGAACGACAGCCAGAACCGGAGGTACGGGTCGGCGACGTTGTACCGGGTCTCCCGCGACGGCCTGGTGGAAAGCAGTGCTGGTCAGACCAGACCGGCGTCGTGCACGAGCAGGGCCACCTGCACCCGGTTGTTCAGGTCGAGGCGGGACAACAGCCGGGACACGTACGCCTTCACGGTCGCCACGCTCATGTAGAGCTCCGCGGCGATCTCGGCATTGGTCCGGCCCTCGCCGAGCGCGACGGCGACCTCCCGCTCCCGCTCGCTGAGCGTGCTCAGCAGCCGCAACGCGCGCTCCCGACGCGGGTCGGGCCCGGTCGGGGCGGGCGTAGCACCGGTGACGTGCGCGATCAACGCCCGGGTTACCGCCGGGGACAGGGTCGCCTCGCCCGCCGCCACCCGGCGCACCGCCTGCACGATCTCCCCGGGCGGGGTGTCCTTCAGCAGGAAACCGGAAGCGCCGGCGCGCAGCGCCCGGAGCACCTGCTCGTCGGCGTGGAAGGTGGTCAGCACCAGCACCTCCGGCGGGTCCGGCGACGCGCGCAGCGCCTCGGTCGCGGCCAGCCCGTCCAACCGGGGCATCCGGATGTCCATGAGCACCACGTCCGGCCGGCCGGTGTCGACAGCGGCGGGCACCTCGCTACCGTCGGCCGCCTCCCCCACCACCCGCAGGTCCGGCACACCGCCGAGGATCATCGACAGCCCGGCCCGGACCAACGGGTCGTCGTCGACGATCAGCACCCGCACGGGCCCGCCGTCCGACGCCGTGCCTGCGGCATCCGACGCCCCGGCGGCCGGGTCGACGTCCACGCCCTGCCCGACCGGGCCCGGGTCGTTCATGCCGGCCTGGCCTGGCCCGGCCCGGTCACGCCGCCCACGGCAACCACGCCGTCAGGCGGAAGTCGCCCATCTCGTCCCGCCCGTACTCGATGCGGCCGCCCGCCAGCGTGACCCGCTCGGCGATGCCGACCAGCCCGGTGCCCGTACCGGGGATCCCCGCGTCGGTCGCCCCACCGACCGGCCACCGGTTGCGGATGTCGATGCTGAGCCCCGCGCCCGGCGCGCCGGCCACGCCGACGGTGACCACGGTGCCGGGAGCGTGCTTACGGGCGTTGGTCAGCCCCTCCTGCACGATCCGGTACGCACTGCGCCCGACCGCCGCCGGCACGGCGTCCGCGGCGGCGACCAGTTGGGTGGCGTTGACTCGTACGCCCGCGTCCCGGGACTCCTCGATCAGCGCCGGCAGGTCCGCCAGGGTGGGTTGCGGACGCTCCGGATCCTCCTCGACCCCGCTCTCCGTACGCAGCACACCGATCACCTCGCGCAGATCCTGCAACGCAGCGTGCGCGCTGCCCCGGATCACCCCGGCGGCCTTCGCCACCTCGTCCGGCGGCGCGTCGGGGCGGAACTCGAGCGCCCCGGCGTGCAGGCTGAGCAGCGAGATCCGGTGCGCGAGCACGTCGTGCATCTCCCGGGCGATCCGGGTGCGCTCCAACTGGCGGGCCTGCGCCACCCGCAACTGTTGCTCCGCCTCGGCCCGTTCGGCGCGCTCCCGCAGCGACACCACCAACTGCCGGCGGGCGCGCACGAACATCCCCCAGGCCAGCACCGTCACGCTGAGCACCACGCCCCACACGGTGGCCGCCCAGTACGGCAGGTTCGGCTCGGGCCGCAGGTAGCCGAAGGCGAAGTTGGTGCCGAGTCCGGCCGCGGTGACGGCCAACGCGACAGTGGTGCGTCGGTGCACCACCACGGTGAAGTAGATGATCACCAGTGGGAAGGCGCCGGCCATGGAGAACGCGGTCAGTGGCAGGGTCGCCGCCGCCAGGCCGAGCGGCCAGCGCCGGCGCACCCACAGCAGTCCGCAGCAGACCAGCCCGATCACGGAGTCCACGACGATCATCCAGCCGTGGGGCAGCCGAGTGGCGAGCTCGGGGGCCGGGGTGAGGGCGTCCAGCGTGGCGAACAGCACCCAGAACAGGGAGAGCACGAAGGCCACGCTGTCGACGATCCAGTCCCGGGTCGTGCGCCGCAGGCGGGAGCGGGCCCGCTCGGCCGGCACGGCGAGCGCCCCGGGCAGCAGCCAGGGGTGGTCCGGCACGACGGCGCTGGTCACGCGCCAATGCTAGGCAGCGCGGGCACCGGCCAGCCAGCTACCAAAGTCGAGATCCTCGCGTAGACCAAGGTCGCTGCGATCGGCGACCGTCGGCCGCTGCGGGCAGCCGGGCGGCTCGCGCAGGCTCGACGCATGATCAGCGTGGAGAACCTGAGCAAGCGGTACGGCCGGCATCAGGCCGTCGACGACGTGTCGTTCCGCTGTGAACCGGGAACGGTGACCGGATTCCTCGGACCGAACGGGGCGGGCAAGTCCACCACCCTGCGGATGATCTGCGGGCTGACCTCGCCGACCACCGGCCGGGCGACGGTGGTCGGACGCCCGTACCGGGACCTGGAGAACCCGGGGCGGGAGATCGGGGTGCTACTGGACGCCTCGGCCCAGCACGCCGGGCGGACCGGCCGGGAGGCCCTTGGCGTGGCCGCGTACACCATGGGTCTGGACCGGCGGGCGGTCGCGGCCAAGCTGGAGCTGGTCGGGCTCGACGGGGCGGCGGCGAGGCGGCGGGTCCGGGCGTACTCGCTGGGCATGCGGCAACGACTCGGCCTGGCGCTGGCACTGCTCGGTGACCCGCGGGTGCTGATCCTCGACGAGCCGGCCAACGGGCTCGACCCCGAGGGGATCTTCTGGATGCGCGGCCTGCTGCGCGACTTCGCGGACCGGGGCGGCACCGTGTTGCTCTCCTCCCACCTGCTGCGCGAGGTGGAGGCGGTCGCGGACCGGCTGGTGGTGATCGGGGGCGGCCGGATCGTGGCCCAGGGAGACAAGACCGAGTTGCTCTCCGGCAACGGCACGCTGGTGCGCGCCCGCGACGCCGAGGCGCTGCGCCGGGCCATGGCCGCCGCCGGGCTCACCGTTCAGGAGACCGGCGACGGGCTGCTGGTCCACGCCGAGACCGAGGCCGTCGGGCAGGCGTCCGCGGACGCCGGGGTCGTGCTGACCGAGCTGCGCCCGGCCGGCGGTGGCCTCGAGCACCTCTTCCTCACCCTCACCGCCGAGTCGACCAAGGAGGCCGGGAAGTGACCACCACGACCGCACCCCACGCGAGCAGCGTCGAGCCCGTGCCGCGTCCCGGCGTCCGGCGGCCGTCGCTGCCGCGGCTAACCGCGGTGGAGCTGCGCAAGCTCGCCGACACCCGGGCCGGACTCTGGCTGCTGATCATCATCGGGCTGACCACCGCCGTCATCGTCACCCTCCAGCTCATCTTCGCCGACGCCGCGGACCAAACCTTCGTGAACTTCTTCGTGCCGTCGCTGTTGCCGGTCGGGGTGCTCCTGCCCGTGCTGGGCATCCTCTCGATCACGTCCGAGTGGTCACAGCGCACGGCGCTCGTCACGTACGCCCTGGTGCCCCGGCGCGAACGGGTGACCGCCGCGAAGCTGGCCGCGTTGGTGCTGGCCACCCTCGCCTCGCTGGTGATCAGCCTCGCGGTGGCCGCGGTCGGCACGCTGATCGCCGGGGCGACCGGCGCGGCGGGCCGGTGGGAGTTCGACGAGACCCTGCTGCTCAACTCGGTCGTCTTCCAACTCGCCAACGTGCTGATGGGCGTCGGGTTCGGACTGCTGCTGCTCAACACGCCGCTCGCCATCGTCACCTACCTGTTGCTGCCCACCGTGTGGTCGATCGTCGGCGAACTGGTGCCGGCGCTGCATGGGGCGGCTGGCTGGCTGGACACCGGCCGCACCATGGAGCCGCTCCTGACCGGTTCCATGGCCGGCGACCAGTGGGCCCGGCTGGGGGTGTCGCTGTTGGTCTGGGTGGTGGTGCCGCTGGCCGCCGGCCTGGTCCGGACGCTGCGCCGCGAGGTGGCCTGACCATGACCGGCGACGCCCGCACCAGGGTCGGCGGCGGGCCGGCCGAGCTGGTACTGCTCTGGGGCGGCTTCCCGCCGCTCGGCGCCGGGGCCGGCTGGCTGCTCGCCTCCGCGGCGGGTTGGATCGCCGACCTGCCGTGGGTCCCGCTGCAGGGCCTGTTCGAGGCGCTGTCCCGGCTGCCGCAGCCGCAGGTCTCCATCGGCGCGGCGGTGCTCGGGGCGTTGGCCGGTCTGCTGCTCGCCGGGGCCGGCACCGCCGAACGGCTCACCGTGACCGTCGACCGTGAGCGGGTCGCCCTACGCCGGGACGGCAAGCAACAGGAGACGCCCCGGCACCAGGTCCGGGTCGTCCTCGTCGACGGCGGCGACCTGGTGCTGCTCGACGGCGACGGCGGCGAACTGCTCCGGGAACGTTCGGAGCTGGATCGGGACCGGCTACGGGCGGCGTTCCGGGCGCACGGCTGGCCGTGGGCGGAGGAGGATCCGCACCGGGCCGCGTACCGGCTGTGGGTGCCCGAGCTGCCCGGGCTGCCGGCCGGCGCGGACGCGCTGCTGCGGGCCCGGGAACGCGCGATCGAACGGGATCGCCGCGACGACGCCCGGGAACTGCGCCGGGAGCTGGGCCGGCTCGGGGTGGTGGTGCGGGACGAGCAGCGGCGGCAGTACTGGCGGTTGACCGGGCGAGCGGTCCTGCCCACCGCCGACCAGCCGAGCGAGCCGGAGCCCGATCGCCGGTGAGGTGACCTGCCCGGTCCTGGTAGCTGCCGGGACCGGGCGGGGCCTGCGACGGTCAGCTACCGGGCGACGCGACCGGGGCGGGGCGCTCCGCCAGCACCGACGGCCAGGCGAGCAGCAGCGACACCCCGAGGCCGGAGAGCACCCCGGCGAACGAGTGCAGGAGGTCGGAGTCCGCGGCGTTGATGGCGAGGTTGCCGGCCAGCTGGGTCAACGATCGGGCGATGGGAAGCACCATCATGATGATGACCGCGCAGAACAGCAGCACAGGCTGGACGATCAGCGCGGCGAGCGCGGCCAGGCCGTGCCGCGACCAGGCCGGCCGGCCGCCCGGCCAGTCCCAGGCCAGCAGCGTCACCCCGGTGAGCAGGACCCCGCCGAGCAGCGAGTACGGCAGCAGCCCGCCGCCCGGCGAGGTGACGCGGACGAACAGGACGCCGAGCACGCTCGCGGCGCCCACAGCCACGGCGAGCCAGCCCCGAGGCCGGGTCGGCGCCGGCGCCGCCGTCAGGGCGCAGCTCACGGCCAGCACGAGCAGCAGCGTGGCGGTGCCGAACGCGGCGGGGTGCAGCTCGGGTTCCCGATCCGTCGGCGACTCGATGCCGGCGGCCACCAGGGTCATCGCCGCCGCCACACAGGCCGCGCCCGTCAGCGTCCGGCGGTGTACGCCCGGCCGGGCCGCGTCGCGCCTGCGGCGTACGGCGAGCACGGCGGACAAGGCGAACGCCGCGACCACCGCGCAGCCGCCGGCGGTGAGCAGCACCGTCCACCCGGTGCCGGTCGGGTCGGCCCGGTCGACGGCCACGTCGGCGGCGATCCACACGCCGCCCAGCACCACGGCCGGGCGCAGCCACCAGCTGTCGCCCCGCCCGGCGAGCAGCAGCCCGAGGACGACCGCGACGATGCTGGCGAACCGCAGGTCACGGGCCCAGTAGGCGTTGTTGCCGGGAAGTGCCTCCGGCCACGGCCCGACCGGCTCGGTCAGGGGCTGCAGGACCGTCATGTTGACCGCCCAGAATCCGGCGGCGACGATCGCGAGGAGCAGCCCGGCCGGGCGCGCGAATCGCATCTCGGCACCGTAGCCGGTCCGCGTCGCAGGCGCTGTCCCACCCGCGACGCGGCAGCCGGCGTGCAGCTCGTCATTCTGCGTCCGCGGTGGACCGTCGGCGGAGCAGCCGCCAGGCCGGTATCGCGCTCGACGCCAGCGCGAGCAGGAGGCACAGCCCCACGACCCCGCCGACCACCGACCAGGGGACGACGAGGTCGACCGGGGCGCCGACCTGCTCGACGAGGCCCGCCCGGAGGCTCAGCAGACCGACAAACGCGACCGCCCCGCCGAGCACGGCACCGACCAGTACCACCAGCGCGGACTCCGCGGCCACCAGCCGGACGACCTGTCGGCGGGTCGCCCCGACCAGCCGGATGAGCCGCAGGTCGCGTGCCCGGCCGACGGCCGCCATCAGCAACGTGTTGACCACGGCGATTCCGCCGTAGCCGGCCGTCACCCCGATCAGCAGCAGGGTGGCCAGCCACACCAGCCGGTCCTCGGCCCGATCCACCTCGGCGGCCCAGGTGGGTACGTCGACCACCCGCGCCCCGACCGGCGGGGCGATCGGGGAACTCAGGTACACCGCCTCGGTCAGTGCGGAGGGGTCGTGCGCCCGCACTGCGGCCCGGGGCAGGAGCAGATCGCCGGGGAAGGAGTCGTCGGTCACCACGGCCACGATGCGCAGCGGCACGCGTTCCCCGTCGGGCAGTACCACCGGGTAGGGCTGGTCGGGCAGCGCGGTCGTACCGGCCAGCGAGGCCTTGACCACTGCCGTGCCGTCGCCGTGCAGGTCGGCCAGGGATCCGCTGATGACGGTGAGCATCCGGTTCGCCGCGGTGAATGCCGCCGGATCGATGCCGAGCGCGGTCAGCGGACGGATCTGCTCCGCCGAACTGTCGCCGTCGACGAACACGGTGGTCGATAACACGGCCGCGCCGGAAGCCGCCTCGACTGCCTGGTCGGAGAGGCCGGGGGCCCGGTCCGGGAGGAGCACCCAGTCGGCATTGACGGCGTTGATCCGGTTCGTCGCGTACACCGGCGTGGACGTGCGCACCATTCCCGACACCAGCACCGCGAAGGCGACGGTGAGCAGCACGGGCGCGGCAGTCGCTCCGGACCGCCGGGCGGCGGTCCGCGCTCCGGCGCGCAGCAGCAGCGAGACCGCCCCACCGCGTCGCCGTACCGTCGGGGCGAGCAGGCCCGCGATCGGACCGACGAACACCGGGGCCAGCACGGCGGCGCCGCCGACCAGGGCCATGACCATGGGCAGGGCACGATCCGCCCCGTCCTGTGCGTTGCCGGCCGCGGCCGTCGCGAGCCCGAACGCCACGCCGACCGCGACGAGAAGCCCGCCGATCGTCGCACGCAGCCATCCGAGGGGCCGCTGTTCCACCGCCGCCTCGCGCAGCGCCTCCAGCGGCCGCACCCGCGCCGCACGCCCGGCCGCCGCCCAGACGGCCAGTAGCGCCACCACCGGCCCGGTCGCGAGCGAAACGCCGACCGGCCAAAAGGTGTACCGGACGCGGAAGGTCGACGGTTCGAACCCGACGTCCACCAACAGCCGGCCGACGGCGGGAGCAAGCGCGGCACCGGCCAGCAGGCCGACGAGCGCGGCACCGGCGCCCACCGCGATCGCGTGCCGGTAGAGCAGGCGGCGGACCTGCCGAGGGGTGGCACCGACGGCGCGCAGCAGCGCCAACTCCCGGCGGCGCTGCGCGACGGCGTACGCGAAGGTCGCGGCGACCACGAAGACCGTCACGAAGCCGGCGAGGGCGGCGGTGGCAGTGAGCACCTGCATGCCGATCCAGCGGGTACGGGCATCCTCCCGGGGTTCCAGCACACCCCGGCCGTCGCCGGTGACGACCCGGCCGTCGCCGCCCAGCACGCCTTCGGCGGCGGCTGCTACCCGGCCGGGGTCGGCGTCCAGGGCCAGCATCAGGCCGATGACGCGGACTCCGGGCGCGAGCGCGGCGGCTACCTCGTCCGCGACGTGCACTCCGGGCGCGTCGAGCAGACCGGTGACGGTGTACGGCTGTGGGCCGGACGCCGTCAGCAGGGTGACCGGTGCGCCGGGACGCAGGCCGAGTGCGGCATCGACAACCACCTCACCGGGACGGTGCGGAGGGGCACCGGCCGTCAACGTCAACCCACCGAGACGGGCGCTGGACCACCCGTGCCCCTCGTGGGCGTCCTGCCGCTGGCCGTGAGCTTTTGCCGGTCGACCGTCCACGAGTGGCTGGGCGTAGAAGGTCCGGTCGGGCACGGCGGCCGCGACGCCGGGCAGGGCGGTGAGCCGTGCGACGAGTTCGGTGGTCCTCGCCGAGGACCAGGGACGCTCGGGCGGGAAGGGATCGGCGGGGCTGCCCGTCTTGGGACTGGTCACGACGACGGCCGCCTGCGCCAGCCGGTCCGGCGTCTGCGGACGGCCGGAGGCGAGCAGCAGTGTGGCCGCGGCGACCAGCGCGACTCCGATGGCGACGGCGACGAATGCGCCGGCCGATCGTCGGGCGCTCATCATGACGGCTCCGGGGAGGTCGCGGCCGCGATCAGGGCGGCGACGGAGGAGGGGGTGAGCGAATCCGTCAGCTCGTCGGCGAGGCGACCGTCGGCGAGCAGGAGGAGGCGGTCGGCGTACGCGGCGGCGGCGGGATCGTGGGTCACCATCACGACGGTCTGTCCGTGGTCGTCGACGAGTCCCCGCAGCAGCCGCAGCACCTGGTGGGACGTGGCACTGTCGAGCGCGCCGGTGGGTTCGTCCGCGAACACCACCGACGGCCGGGTGATCAGCGCCCGGGCGACGGCGACCCGTTGCTGCTCGCCACCGGAGAGCTCGCTCGGGCGGTGCCGGGCCCGGCCGGCGAGCCCGACGGCGGCGAGCGCCGCGGTGACGTCCCGGTCGGCTGGACGTCGGCCGGCCAGGCGCAGCGGCAGTTCGACGTTCTGCGCCGCGGTTAGCGACGAGACCAGGTTGAACGACTGGAACACGAAGCCGATCCGGTCCCGGCGCAGCCGGGTCAGGTCCTCCTCGGACAGGTGGTTCAGCTGGATCCCGTCGATGGTGACGGTCCCTTCCACCGGCCGGTCCAGCCCCGCGGCGCAGTGCAGCAGGGTGGACTTTCCGGAGCCGGAGGGACCCATCACCGCCGTGAACGTGCCGCTGGCGAAGCTGGTCGTCACGCCGTCGAGCGCCGTCACCCGCCGGTTGCCCGAGCCGAACACGGCCCGGAGTCCGATCAGCGTGAGCGTGTCTGTGGTCATGCCGCCACGGTGCCCGCTCGGCGACGCCTGGCGCGTCGCGCCGGGGACTGCATTCTCCGATGGTGCTCAGGGCGGAGACCGGGGGCGGTCGTCGGCGTGCTGTCATCCTGGGGAATGACCTGCCTCGGGTGGACGCGCGAGGTTCGACCGGCGGTTACCGTTGCGCAGGTGAGCACCCACCTGCTTGCCCGACGGCCTCGGCCGATCGATCTGTACCTGGTGGACGGTGTGCTGGCCGTCGTGCTCGGTGCGGCGCTCTGCGCGTACGCGGCGCTGGAGGCCCCGCAGAACGGCGGCGTGCGCGAACCGGTGTGGGTCTCGGTGGTCACGGGGCTGGTCATCGGATTGCCAGTGGCCGTCCGGCGACGCTGGCCGGTCACGGTGGCAGTCGCGGTTAGCCTGGCCGCCGCTGTCGCGCTGGTGACCGGTCTGATACCGAACTTCGCCGCAGCCGCTCCGGCGGTCGCCATCGGGCTGGCCTTCTACACGCTGGCCGTGGCCGAGCCCGCCCGCCGGTCGTTGGCATACGCCGTGGTCTGCCTGGCGGTGATGAGCCTCGGGCTCGCGTCGACGGCCGGTGACCTGTGGACCCGTGGTGGCGCGGCCGGCTACGCCACCGTCATGATCGCGCCGGCTTGGTTGCTGGGCTGGTCGATACGGGAACGACGCGCGCTCGCCGCCAGCCAGAGCGAGCAACTGGTGCGGCAGGCGGCCACCGAGGAGCGGCTGCGAGTCGCTCGCGAGCTGCACGACGTGGTGGCCCACACGATGAGCCTGATCGTGGTGAAGGCGGCGGTGGCCAACCATGTCGCCGACGCCGACCCGGATGAGGCGCGGGACGCACTGCGGGTCATCGAGCGGACCGGCCGCAGCGCGCTGACCGACATCCGCCGAGTGCTGGGCGCGCTTCGCGAGGGCATCGAGTACGCCCCGGCGCCCGGTATCGGTGAGCTACCGGAACTCGCCGACCGCGCGGCGATCGGCGGGGTGGACGTACGGCTGGACGTGCGGCAGGACGTTCCGGGCGTGAGCGCGGTGCCGGAGTCGGTGGGCCTGGCGGCGTACCGGATCGTGCAGGAGGCGGTCACCAACGTGGTCAAGCACGCCGCGCCGGCCGGCTGCCACACCACAGTCGTCGTGCAGCCCGGCGAGGTACGGGTGGAGGTCGTCGACGACGGCCGGCGGCCGGTCCGGATGAACGGGTACGGCCACGGGCTGACCGGCATGCGTGAGCGGGTGGCGCTGCACGGCGGGGATTTCTCGGCCGGTCCGCGCCCCGGCGGTGGTTTCGCGGTGTCCGCCCGCCTGCCATACCGGGAGGTCGGATGATCCGGGTGCTCATCGCCGACGACCAGGCCCTGCTGCGCGGCAGCTTCCGAGTGTTGATCGACCTGGACCCCGGCTGCACCACGGTCGCCGAGGCGGGGAGCGGCGCCGAGGCCGTCGCGCTGGCCGCCCGGCACCGCCCGGACGTGGTGCTGATGGACGTCCGCATGCCCGAGATGGACGGCATCGAGGCGACCCGGCTCATCTGCGCCGACCCGGCGACGGCGGGTACCCGGGTGCTCATCCTGACCACGTTCGACCTGGACGAGTACGTGTACGGCGCCCTGCGGGCCGGGGCGAGCGGCTTCCTGCTCAAGGACACCCCACCGGCCGACCTGCTGGCCGCCGTTCGGGTAGTAGCGGCGGGCGAAGGACTGCTCGCGCCGACGGTCACCCGACGGCTGATCGACGAGTTCGCCCGGCGGCCGGAGCCGACGCGCTCACTGCCGCGCCGGCTGGACGGGGTGACCGAGCGGGAGAGGGAGGTGCTCACCCTGATAGCCCGCGGTCTGTCCAACGCGGAGCTGGCCGCGCACCTCCAGCTCAGCCTCGCCACGGTGAAGACGCACGTCGGTCGGCTGCTCACCAAGCTGGCGGTGCGGGACCGTGCGCAACTGGTCATCGTCGCGTACGAGACGGGACTGGTCGGCCCGGCCACGCCGTGGCGCGATCCCGGTGCCCGGCGCGCGTCCCGCCCGCCGGGTTGACGCCGGCCGGGCGACGGTTTCGCGCACCTGACTCGCACTCCCCCGGCCGGGTACTCGACTCACGCCCTCAAGACTGAAGCCGGCCGGGTACGCCGGCAGCTCGCCGTCGCAACGGGTGCGCGGTTGGTCGGGCTGGCGGGTGGCCGGGGTCAGGCGGCGACGGCGATGAGCAAGGGCACGGCGACGAGCACGGAGCCGGCGAGGGAGGCCAGGCGCTTCCACGCCGGCGGGTCGGCGATCGTCGGCAGCGTCGGCCAGTGACGCGCGGCCACCACCAGCCCGGCGACCGACAGCCCGAACCCCAGCGGCCAGAGCCAGCCGGGTACCAGGGACCAGTTGCCGAGCCGGTGCCCGAGGGCGAGATAGAGCGGGGCCCACACGGCGGAACCGGCGAGGCTGAGCCGGTCCGGCATCCGACGTGCCGCGCGCAGCAGGCCCAGCCCGCCGAGGAACGAGAACCCGAGGGCCAGGGCGGCCCCGATCCAGCCGGCGAGCGGCACGTCCGGTCCGTCCTCCGTCGGGTCGTCGGGCACGCCGAGCAGGCGCAGGCCGATCCGGTCGACGTCGTGCTCGGTGTTGCCGAGCACCACCACGCCCCGGCCGGTGGCCCGCTCGATCGCCAGGTACGACCGGAACCCGCCGGTGCCGCCGTTGTGCCAGACCACCTCCCGGTCGCCGTGTCGACTGGTGAACCAGCCGTACCCGATCCGGGTGTGGTCGTCTTCGGTGAAGCGGGGGGTGGCGGCGTCGGCCCCGGGGGCGGTGCCGGCGAGCAGCCCGACGAGCAGCCGGGCCAGGTCCTCGGCGGTCGACCAGACGCCGATGCCGGCCGGGGCGTATCCGCCGCCGAGCCAGGGGTCGGCGGGGCGGCCGTTCAGCTTCGTGCCGGCGGCCCGGTCGGCCGGGAGCCGCCCGGGGCCGGTGGCGACCACGGTCCGCGTCATGCCCAGCGGGCGCAGCAGTTCACGGTCGAGCAGTTCGGGGTAGCCGGTGCCGGCCTGGGCGGCCAACGCCTGCCCGAGCAGCGCCACCCCGAAGTTGGAGTAGTGCACCTCGCCGCGCCCGTCGCCGGGGCTCTCCTCGCTGGCGGCGTCGACGACGCGGTCGACGTCCCAGCGGGCGTACGGGTTGCCCGCGCTGAGGTTCGTCCAGGCGAGTCGCGCCAGGTCCACCGGGGACGTGGCCAGCCGCGGCAGGCCGGAGCGGTGGCTCGCCAGCTCGGCGAGAGTGACCTCGCGGGTCGGGCCGGTGACCTGCGGTAGTACGACGCCGAGCGGATCGTCCGGCCGCACCGCGTCGGTGGTGGCGCGGTGCGCGAGCAGCATCCCGGTCAGGGTCTTGCCGATCGACCCGATCTCGAACGGAGTGCCGGGCTCGACGGGCGGACCACCGGGGGCCAGATCGCCGAGCCCGGCGGTGCGTACCCGGTCGGGCTCGACCAGGGCGACGGCGAGGCCCCGGTAGCCTCGGGCGCCGTCCAGGGCGGCCCGGGTGGCGGCGGCCAGTTCGGCGTCTCCGGTGTGCCGGCCGCCGAGGCTGGGCGCGCCGGGCGCGATGAGGAATCCCGCCGCGGTGGCGACGAGCCCGACGACGAGCGCGATCGCGGTCGGCTTGCGCATGATGCTCCTTCCGCCGATCCGTCGGCGCGGGGGTGCCGCCGGTGGTCGGGTAGGGCGGGGCCGCTCAGCGGCGAGCGGCGGTGAGGATGGCCAGCAGCGGGACGACCCGTTCGGCCGGTACGGCGTACCGGCCGCGGCCGGTGCTGCGCAGCCATCCGGCGGCGGTGAGCTGCCGCAGGTGGTGGTGCAGCTGGCCGCTGGTGCCCAGCCCCTCGATCTCGCCCAGCTCGGCGGTGCCCTGCCGGCCGCCGAGGATCTCGCGCAGCAGGCGGAGCCGGACGGGATGGGCCAGTGCGGTCAGGGTGCCGGCCAGCTCCGCCCAGTCGGCGTCGAGGACGCCGTCGACGGTGAGGCCGTACTGCCAGTCGTAGTGCTGGTCGGCGAGGCGAACGGCGCCGGTGTAGAGCACCGCCCCACCGCCGCCCTCGGGCAGCCGTTGCTTGAGCCCTTCGAGCGCCCAGAAGGTGTCGCCGGAAACCTCCGCCGCCGGCTGTTCTCCTGTGGCGAACCGCTCGACGAGGCCGGCGACCTGCGCCTCCAACGCGGCCAGCCGCTGCTCCAGATCCGTCATAACTCGATACTACGAAGTTACGTAGTTCCGTGCAACACATCCTCGGCACCGTCACCCGGCGCGCCTAGGCTGTCGGTAGCACCGCCCCGGACAACCACGGACGAGGAGGCCACCAGTGGACCGGTACGTCGCCCTACTGCGTGGGATCAACCTGGGAGCAACCAACCGGATCGGGATGGCCGACCTGCGCCGGCTCGTCAGCGCGCTCGGGCATCACGACGTCCGGACGTACGTGCAGAGCGGCAACGTCGTCTTCGGCAGCGACGTCCCGGACACGGAGCGGCTCGCCGCCGGCATCGAGCAGGTGATCGCCGACGAGCTGGGGCTGACCGTGCCGGCGCTGGTACGTAGCGCCCGAGAACTGGCCGCGGTCGTCGACGGCAACCCGTACGCCGGCCGGGAGGCCGATCCCACCCGGCTGCTGGTGGCGTTCCTGCGCACCATCCCGAAACCGTCCACCGTGGCTGCGCTGACCGCGCCCGGCGGGGAGAGCGTGGCCTTCACGGTGGCCCGGCGGGAGGTCTACCTGCACTACCCCGACGGCGGCTACGGCCGGTCGAAGTTCACCAACGCCTACCTGGAGAAGAAGCTCGGCGTGGTGGCCACCACCCGCAACTGGAAGTCGGTACGGGCGCTGGCGGAGCTGGCCGCCGGATGATCCGGCGGGTGGTCGCGTACCCCGCGACCACCCGCATCCCCGATCAGAAGTGGTACGCCGTGTCGTACTCGGGCACCAGCACCCGGCTGCCCGGCGACGACTTCCGCACCGCGGCGATCAACTGGTCGAGACGGGTACGGTCGCTCGGCGCCACGATGGGCGGATTACGCAGCTCGGTCTCGAAGTTGTCGAAGTGCACCGGCACGACGACCTTCGGGTGATCCAGCGCCACCATCAGCCGGGACACGTAGTCGGCGGTCACCGTGGTGCTGTTCAACGCCACCATGGCCACGTCCGGCGCGATGCCGGCCAGGTTGCGCGCCACGAAGTCGCTGGCGCCCATGAAGAACACCGTCGGCCCACCGGCGACCCGCAGGACGTAGTTCAACGTGTCCCCCTCGGGCAGATCGGCGATGGTGGCCGGCTTCGCCGGCGGGTCCACCCGCACCCCGGGGAACGCCACCGCGTACGACGCGTTGCGGCTGTGCAGCGAGGCGACGACCTCGACGGTGTAGTCGCCGAAGTCCATCACCTCGCCCCCCTTCACCGCGCTGAGCTGCCCGGCCGGCACCCCGTACGCGAGCCCGAGGTGGTACGCGGTCAACGTCCCGAAGACCCGGGCGCCGGTGCGCCCGGCGATGTACGGCACGTCCATGAAGTGGTCCCAGTGGGTGTGCGTCACCAGCACCGTCTCGGCCCGGTCGACGTACCCGTCGACGACGCCGGCGCGCACCTGGAGCGGGGTGGACTCCGTGAAGGCGCCGGTGAACAGCCCGGTGTCGATCCGGCTGAGGAACGGGTCCACCAGCACGGTCCGGTCGCCGATGTCGATGCGCCAGCCGGCGGTGCCCCACCAGCGGAACCCGGCCGGACCGGGGCGGCGCCGGGTCGCGGCGGCGGGGGCCGGCGCGGCCTGCGCCGGTGCGCCGAGGGCGGTCGAGGTGAGTCCACCGGTGGCGACCAGGGCGGTGGAGGCGGCGGCGTCGCGCAGGAACCGGCGGCGGTCGAGACTGGACATGGGCTTCGCTCCCTGTGAACTGGGCGATCGGTCGGTGCAGAGCCAACCAACGCCGGTGGCCGCACGTCCAAGATCACCCAGCCGTACCGTCGATATGCCAGCAGGTATCGGACCTGTTCAGGTCGGGTGCGCAAGCCGGTCCCACGGCCGAAAAATCATTCCCCGCGCAGCGCCTCGACCGCCGTACGGGCGACGTCCCCCATCGCCAGATCGACGTCGATCCGCCGGGTGGCGAGTTGAGCGGTGCGGGCGAAGACGGCGATCGCGTACCGGCCGCCGTCGGGGTACTCGGCGACGCCGGCTTCCAGGTGCAGCCCGGGCAGCGTGCCGGTCTTGCCGGACACCCGCACCCCCGGCGGGAAGCCGGCCGCCAGCCGGGTCCAGAAGAGCTGGCGGGCCATCCAGCCGCGCACCATGGCGCAGGCCGCGGCGGGGCCTGCCTCGTCCCGCCAGATCAGACCGAGCAGCCGGGTGATGTCCCGCGCGGTGCTGGAGGTGGTCCGCTCCGGGTCGAAGACCCGCATGGCACGGACCCGGTCGGCGCTCAACGTGGGAAAGATCCGCGCGAACTCGGCCTCGGTACGCGCCCCGACGTCGGCGAGCATCACCTCGACGAGCTCCCGTGGCCCACCGAGAATCCGGGTCCGGCCCAAACCCAGCTCGGCGGCGAGCATCGGCAGCAGGTCCGGGCCGACCCGGCGCAGCAGCAGATCGGCGGCGGTGTTGTCGCTGACCGACATGGCGAAGTAGGCGAGGTCGCGCAGCGTCACCTCGGCGTCGTCGTCGCAGCCGGCCAGCCCCCAACCGCCGAGCCGGTCGGCGGCGGTGACCAGCACCCGTTCGGTCGGATCGAGCTGACCGTCGGTGACCTGCCGGGCGAACTCCAGCACCAGCAGGATCTTGAAGATCGAGGCGATCACGACCTGCTCGTCCGCCCCGACGGCGACCTCCCGACCGCCGGCGCCGGTCCCCGCGGCGGGGTCGTCGAGGTCCACCACGTGCAGGTTCCCGGTCACCCCGGCCCGGGCGAAGATGCCCTCGACGTGCTCTACCGTTGCCACCTCAGCACGGTATCCACGCCGGACGGCGCCGGGACGACGACCACGGCTCGCCCACTGCGCCGGCGTATGGTCCGGCCCGTGGACCTGCTCCGACACCTGCGGCATTTCGTGCTGGTCGCCCGTGAGCTGCACTTCGGGCGGGCCGCCGAACTGCTCGGCATGGCCCAGCCACCGCTGAGCCAGTCCATCCAGCGGCTGGAGCGGGAGCTGGAGGTCGAACTCTTCGACCGGTCCCGCCGCCAGGTACGCCTCACCACCGCCGGTGAGCTGCTGCTCGGCGAGGCGGAGGAGTTCCTCGCCGCCGAGGGGCGGTTGCGCAACCTGATGCGCCAGGTGCGCGCGGGCGCGCTCGGCGTACTGCGGGCCGGTGTCCCGCCGGACACCCCGGCCGTACGACTGCACGCCCTGCTCGACTGGCTCGCCGACCGGGCCCCGGGGCTTGACGTGGAGCTGCACGAACTGACCAGCGGCGAGCAGCTGCGGATGCTCGCCGAGCGCCGGCTCGACGTGGGGCTGGTGCATCATCCGATCGAGGCGGAGGGACTGCGCTTCGGCGCGCCGGTCGACGTACCCCTGGGGGTGCTGTTGCCACGCACCGCGCCGCTGGCCCGGCGGCGCGAGGTGGAGCTGGCGGCGCTGACCGGGTTGGACCTGGTGACGGCGCCACGCGCCACCGCGCCGGGCTGGCACGACCACCTGCTGGAGGTGTGCCGGCGGCACGGCTTCCCACCCGGCCGGGTACGGCCGGCCCACAACCCGGAGTTCCTCTTCGGGCTGGTGCTGGCCGGCGGCGCGGTGGCGATCGAGCCTGCCACGACCGCGCGCCGGGAGCCTCGCATCGCGTGGCGGCCGATCGCCGGCACCCCCCTGGTGAAGCGCACCTCGGCGGCCTGGCCGGAGGGTTCCGCGCACCCGGCCGCGCTGATGTTCGCGCAGGTCGCCGCCGAGGTGCTGGCCGACGCCGAGCCGACGGTCGGCTCGCCGCCGCAGGCGCCGACGCAGCGTCCCTGGCCGGTACTCTTCGACGCTCCCGGCTGAACGCCCGATTCTCCGGATTTCGGCGTCGCGGGTGAGGCGGCGACCCGACCGGGTATGGGAGTTGATTGGTAGGTTCGGTCTGTTCGGGGGGACGTGCCCCAGGCCGAACTTTTCGGACGACGCGCGAAGGAGCCGTAGTGGCGAACACGATTCCCGCCATCAGCCTCAACGACGGCAACACCATCCCGCAGCTCGGCTTCGGGGTCTTCCAGATCGAGCCGAGAGACACCGCGCAGGCGGTCGCGCAGGCGCTGGAGGTCGGCTACCGGCACATCGACACCGCGCAGATGTACCGCAACGAGGCCGAGGTCGGCCAGGCGATCCATGCTTCCGGGCTGGACCGCAGCGACATCTTCGTGACCAGCAAGCTGAGCAACGCCGCGCACCGGCCGGACGACGCCCGCCGCGCGTTCGACGCGACGCTCGCGGCACTGGGCATGGAGTACGTCGACCTGTTCCTCATCCACTGGCCGCTGCCCACGCTCTACGACGGCGACTTCGTGTCGACCTGGAAGGCGCTGGAGGAGTTCCAGCGGGACGGGCGCGCCCGCTCGATCGGTGTGTCGAACTTCCAGGTGCCGCACCTGGAGCGGCTGGCCACCGAGGCCCAGGTGGTGCCGGCGGTCAACCAGATCGAGGTGCATCCGTACTTCACCAACGACGAGGTGCGCGAGTACGGCCAGAAGCACAACATCCTCACCGAGGGCTGGTCGCCGATCGCGCAGGGCAAGGTGCTCGACGATCCGACGATCACCGACATCGCCGAGCTGGTGGGGCGTACGCCGGCGCAGGTGGTGCTCCGCTGGCACGTGCAGCGCGGCGACATCATCTTCCCGAAGTCGACGACGCCGGCCCGGATCGAGGAGAACTTCCGCATCTTCGACTTCGAGCTGGACGACACCGCGATGGAGCGGATCACCTCCCTCGACCGGGGTGAGGCCGGGCGGCAGGGCGCCCACCCCGACACGTTCGACTGGGTGCCGGCCTGACGTAACACCCGGCGGGGTCGTGACGCACACAGGAGGGGGCCGTCAGGCCCCCTCCTCGCGTACGAAAGGATCGCGCCGCCGCGATGTCGCTCCGCCGTGCCACCATCCCCCTGCTCTCATTGCTCCTCCTGCTCGGTGTCACCGCCTGCGGCCCGAGTTCGGCGGCCGGAGCGCCCCGCTGGGCCGCACCGGAGTCCCCGGCGCCGCCACCGCCCCCACCGGCACCGACCTCCAAGGCGGAGGTGAGTACCCGGGTGAAGACCGCGATGTTGGACCTGGACGAGAAGTTCCACCCGGAGACGGCCGCGTTCACCGAGGAGAACAGCGACGCCTGGAAGCTGATCTCGCTGTGTAAGGACAGCCTTCCGTCGGACCGCAAACGGACGGCCTACCGGGAACGGGTCTGGGACGGCGACACGGTGTGGATCCGGCAGTACGTGGTCGGCTACCTGAAGGTGCCCGGACGCAAGCTCGCCGACGAACTGCGGTCGGTGCTGAAGAACTGCACGCAGTACGAGGTGCCGAACGACGGCCGCATCTCCACCATCGTGCGTCCCTCGCCGCCCCCGGTCCCCAACGGGCCCGACGTGATCACCTTCTGCGAGCGCCTGAAGGGCAATTCGACCCGGCACCAGTGCACGCTCTTCGTCACGCGCGGCAACTTCGTCATGGAGTTGGACGTGTCGGGTGAGAACGGCGACCTCGCCGCCGCGACCGAGCTGCTCACCAAGATCGCTCCGCTCGCCACCACCGCGCTCGGAAAGATCGCCTGAGCCACCCCCTGGGCGGGCGCGTCCGGACGCGCCCGCTCAGGGCGTCGTGCCGGTCCGATCAGGGGGCGACGCGCTCGGCGAGCTGCCGGAAGGTCGCCTGGGTGGGCGAGCCGGGCTCGGGGACGTACGTGATCAGCCGCTGGTCGCTCTCCGGCACGTACAACACCCGGCACTCGAACTCCAGCGGCCCGAGCTCGGGATGCGCCACCCGTTTGACGACCGGGCGGCGTTCGGCCACGTCGTGTTCGGCCCACAGCTGCGCGAACCGGGGCGAGGTGCCGAGCAACTCGGTGACCAGCTGCCGGATGCTCGGGTCGTTCGGGTAGCGGCCGTAGGCGGCGCGCAGGTCGGCCACCGAGGTACGGACGAAGCTCACGACGTCCTGGTCGCTCCAGTGGGCGTCGTCGTCCGGTTGGCGGAACGTCCAGCGGATGGTGTTCCGCTCGGCCGGCGGCACCGCCGACAGATCCCCGACGAAGTGGCGGGCCAGCCGGTTCCACGCGAGCACGTGATAGCTGGCGTCGACCAGGTACGCCGGGGTCTCCGTCATCGCGTCGAGCAGGTGCCGCAACCCGGGGCTCACCTCCCGGCTCGGTCCCGCCGACGGCGGCGGGCTCTCCCCCGCCACCCGGAACAGGTACGCCCGCTCGTCCCGGCTGAGCAGCAGCGCCCGGGCCAGCGCGGCGAGCACCTGCCGGGACGGGTGCGGGCCGCGCCCCTGCTCCAGCCGGATGTAGTAGTCGACCGACATGCCGGCGAGCTGGGCGACCTCCTGCCGGCGCAGGCCGGGCGTGCGGCGGCGTAACCCCTCGGGGAGGCCCACCTCGGCGGGGCGCAACCGGGCGCGGCGGGTACGCAGGAACGCCGCCAGTTCGTCGCGGCGCAGGCCGGTGCTCGTCACGCAGCCAAGCATGCCCCGGTTGCCGGGGGGCTGGGTGGTACGGCCGATACCAGCATCGCCGGGTCTCTCCCGCGCGCACCGCCGCGGCGGCAGCGTCGAGGGCATGACGACGAACATGATCGCCCTGGTCACCGGAGCCAACAGGGGAATCGGGTACGCCACGGCCCGCCAGCTCGGCGAACGTGGGATGACCGTGCTGGTCGGCGCGCGGGACGCCACGCGAGGCCGGGACGCGGAAGGGAAGTTGCGCAGCGACGGGGTGGACGCCCGCTTCGTGCCGTTGGACGTCACCGACGAGGCGTCCTGCGCCGCCGCGGCCGAGCTGGTCGAGCGGGAGTACGGCCACCTGGACATCCTGGTCAACAACGCCGGCATCGTCCGGGCGGACGGGTCGGCGCTGCCCAGCGAGACCACCGTCGCCACGTTGCGCGAGGTGTACGAGACGAACGTGTTCGGGGTGGTGGCGGTGACGAACGCGTTCCTGCCGCTGCTGCGCAACGCCCCGGCCGCCAGGATCGTGAACGTCTCCAGCGAGGTGGGCTCGATCGCCGTGATGACCGACCCGCAGGGAGCCCTGTTCGAGCTGACCTCGGTGCCGTACCCCTCGTCGAAGGCGGCGTTGAACATGACCACCGCCATGTACGCCAAGGAGCTGCGGGACACTCCGATCAAGGTGAACGCCGCCAACCCGGGCTACTGCGCCACCGACTTCAACCACAACAGCGGCTTCCGCACACCGGAGCAGGGCGCGGAGGTCAGCGTGCACCTGGCGACCCTGCCGGCCGATGGACCCAGCGGGCAGCTCTGGGGATTCCAGATGGACGCCGGCGGCGGCTACGGCGTCCTGCCCTGGTGACGTTCCGGGCGCGGGCTCGCCGGGGTGCGACCGCGTGCCCTCCTACAGCCCGATGGTGCGTGCGTTGGAGCCACGTCGCAGCAGCACGAGGCACCCGGCGGCCGACAGCGCCGCCTGCACGACCACCGCGGACCCGTCGAGTTGTTCCGGGGCCCGCGCGCCCACGAGGGCGATCACCACCGGCAGCGCCAGCACGGCCATCACGTCCAGGCCGTTGACCAGCCAGAGCAGCACCCCGCTGGGGAACGCCCCCAGCGGGGTGTCGATGAAGATGTGGCCGAGGCTGGTGGCACTGGCCTTCGCGCGGTGAAGCGCGGCGACGGCGGCAGCCGGGCCCGCCGCCAGGCCGAGCGCCCACCAGGGGCCGGAGAGCACACCCGTCGCCTGCACCATCCCCAGGGCGAGCGCGCCCCAGAGGGCCGCGACGGCGGCGGGAACCACGAGCCGCTGCCCGTAGACCTGCCGGGAGGTGAGTCCGAGCAGCCGCAGCGCGGCGGGGTTCGACGCGTCCGCGTGGGTCGCTTCGCCGGTGATACTGGCCGCGGCGAGCGCACCCACCAGGACGACGCCGATCAGCAACCAGACCGGCCCGTCGGCGACGACTGCGGGGGCCAGGGCGCTGCCCACCAGCCAGGGCAGCCGCCCCGGCTTGCGCTGGACCTGGAGCAGATCCTGGGCCGTCAGCGGCGGCAGTCGACGGCCCCGCAGCAGTTGAGAGGTGCGGATGCCGGTCTGGGTCCGCCAGTACCGGCGGCTGCTCTGCTCGGAGAGGAACGACGGCTCGATGGCGTAGGCCGCGTCGGCGTACGAACCGGCTGCGGCTGACGCCTCGGCGATCCGGTGGGTGGGCCAGCTGCCCAGCCGCCACCACACCCGGGCGAGGGCGACGACGGCGAGCAGCAACACGACGACCGCCGCCACCAGCGTCACCGACGCCGACGGCAGGACGTCACGCGGTGGGGCGTACCCACCGACCAGCCGCTCGCCGACCGCGGCCGCGACGAGCGCCGCGGCGACCGCGCCGGCGGACAGGTCCACGGCCCGGCCGGTACGCGCCGTGTTCTGGGCGCGTACCGCGAGCAACGCCAGCAGGAGACCGACGGCGGCGCCCCCGGCGAGCCCCGCGAGGAGGACGGTCGACGTCGCGGGTCGTTCGGCGACGCGGCCGGCGACGGCCAGCCCGACCAACCCGCCCACGACGGTCGCCGAGAACGCGGTGAGCAGCAGCGCGGGGGTGAGCAACGTACGCCGGGGCACGGGCGCGGGCAGCAGCCAGGTGGCGTCCGCACGGGTGACGACCACCGGGCCGAGCCGGCGGAGCACACCGAGGAAGGCCAGCAGGACCAGGGCGGCACCGACCAGCACCGGCACCGACGGACCGGTGGCCTCGGCGGGCCAGACGACGATGCCGAGCGGCCGCCCGAACAGCACCACGGCCATCACGATCCCGAGCAGCACGCAGTAGACGCTGCTCGGATCCACTCGACCGACGGCGGCGATCCGCATCCGCCGGACGTGGCGGCGCATGTCGACCTGACCAGCCGGGGTGGGAGCCGGCATGTGGGTGGTGGTCACCGGCTCAGCCGCCGGGCGGGCACGCTCGCTCGTACGCGGATGCTGGTCACCGGCTCAGCCCTCCGCCCTGTGCAGGCCGACCTCGTCCGCGCCGACGTCGTGCCAGAACTGCTCGTCGTGGCTGGCCATCAGCAGCGTCCCGCCGCCGGCCAGGTAGCCGCGCAGGTGGGCGGCGAGGGCACGCTTCGCCGCGGTGTCGAGGCGCTGCTCCGGTTCGTCGAGCACCAGTAGCCGGCTCGGGCGGACGAACGTCGCGGCGAGCAGGAACCGTTGACGCTGGCCGGAGGAGAGGGTGATCGGCAGGCTGTCGGCCAGGCCGGTGATGCCCAGCAACGCGCACACCTCGTCGATACGCCCGTCGGCCGGGTCCTCCCCGTTGGCGACCCGTACGAGGTCCAGATGTTCCCGCACGGTCAGGCCGTGGTACCAGGTCGGCGACTCGACGGTGGTCGCCACCTGCCGCCAGAACCCGGGACCGCTCTCGGGCGGCTCACCGAAGACGGCGACCGTGCCGCCGGAGGGCTGCTGCAGGCCGGTGACGCAGCGCAGCAGGGTGGACTTGCCGACCCCGTTCTCGCCGGTGAGCGCGACCACGGCCCCGGTCGGCACCTGGAGGTCCACCTGGTCGAGTACGGTCGTCGACCCGTACGTGACGGTCAGGCCGGTGACCTCGACGGCGTTCCCACCCGGCGCGTTGCCGCTCATCTCACGGTCGCGCGTGGCGCTGACCTGACCGTCTGACATCCGACCACTCTAACGGCGGTCGCCTGCTCGCCGATTCGCGTCGGCGGCCCGGCCTGGCCGGATGGGGCGTTGCTCGCCCCTTGTCCGGTCGTTGCCGGCGCTCCCGGCCCTCGTGCGCGGACGCGGCCGGCCATTCAGCGCGGCGAAGCCGGCGGGCGTGCGCGGGCGATACCGGCCGGCGACGGCCGGATGGGGCCTGGCAGGTCCCCCTTCCGGCACGTCACGCCGACGGTCAGGAGGCCTGCTCGATCTCGGCCCGCAGCGCGGGAAATTCCGTCCGGAACTTCTGCTGGCTCTGCAGCGCGTGGACGAGCGCGCCGGTGCTGCCGCCGTCGGACCAGACGCAGACCGCGGCCGGCACACCGTTGATGTTGCCGTCGCCGCAGAACGCCTGCCCACCGAGCGGACCCGGGTCGGCCTCGGTGAAGTCGCCGACGCTGAGCGCCTTGGTGACCCCGGAGATGAACAGTGAGAGGCGGCTCTCGCGGGTGGCGCCGGTCGACGCCACCGCGTTGACGATCACGATGTCCTGCTTCGCGATGTCGCCGTAGAGACCCTGCGCCGTGGCGGTCACCGCCGGCACCCCGGAATCCTCCGGGAGCCCCGTCTCCGCGGACACGCCGCCGTCCTCGGACCCGAGATCGATTTTCGGGCGACCCCCGAGGGTCTGCGGCGCGGCGATGGTCACCACCCGGCCGGGCACGTCCGGGTCCGCCCCGGCGGACTGCGACGGCTGCGGGCTCCCGGTGGTGGTGACCGTTCCGGCCGCGTCCCCGGAGGCGCTGTCGACCTCGGCGGGGCTGGCGATGACCATACCCACGAAGACCGCCGCGACCAGCACGACGACCGCGCCGACCGCGATCAGCATCTTCTGCAGGAACGTGGTCCTGGACGGCGGCCGCGACGGGGGGCCGTACGTCACGGGCGCGGGCGGCGGTCCGGACGGTGCGGGCGGGTAGCTGGGGTAAGGGTTCTGCGACGGATCGGCCGGCTGCGACATCGGTTACTCCAGTTAGCGGAACAGGGTCACCACCGGCACGGATGACGCGGCCAACCGGTTCACCGTGGACCGCCGGCCGGGTCAGGCCCGCTCGATCGCCGTCGTCAGGTCGAGGCGCCAGTCGTTGGAGCGCATGAGCTCCCCCGGCGGGTACTCGAAGTCGATTTCTCCGAGCAGGGTGAATCCCGCCTTGCGGCAGACCGCGTTCGAGGCGGGATTGCCGACCGACGGGTAGGCGTGCGCCCAGCGGCGGGTACGACGGTCCCGCGCCGCCGCCGCGACCGCGCGCACCGCCGCAGTCGCCAGCCCGCGCCCCTGGTACTCGGGCAGCACCGCCCAGCCCATCTCGTAGACCTGCTCGCCGCGCCACTCCCGGTCCCAGTAGCCGACGCTGCCGACCTTCGCCCCGTCGGGAAGCACCACCGTGAACATGCAGCCCTTGCCTGTTCCGGCGAATTGCACGTAACGCTCGTGCCGGGACAGAACCTGCTCGTCGGTCTCCGAGCCACCGGTGTGCGCCCGGACCTCCGGCGCGTTGAGCCTTCGCAGCAGAGCCAGGTCGTCCTCGCTCCACGGCGTGATCCGCACCTGCGCCATGCCCACCCCCCTCGTCGTCGGCCGGCAGTCAACCGCATGCCACCGACAACGCGGCGACGACCCTCGACGATGCGGTCGGACTTCCGCCAGAACGCAGCTGGCGGCCGTCCCGCGCCACCAGGGTGCGGCACCTGGACGGCCGGGCGGGCACGCATGGCACCGGGACGACATAAGCGTTCGGGTGGTCCCGCCCGAGTACAACCACAGCTTTGCGGCCTCGTTGAAACAGGCGATCGACTTCGCGTACGACGAGTGGCAGGCCAAGCCGGTTGCGGCGCGCCCCTATGTCTCGTGAACGCAACCAAGGAAGGTTCAGATGATGAGTGAGCGCACGACCGGCCTGGCCATCGAGGCCGAGGGCCTGACCCGCTCGTTCGGGGAGACCCGGGCGTTGGCCGGGATGGATCTCCAGGTGCCGGCCGGCACCGTCTACGGCCTGCTCGGCCCGAACGGGGCCGGCAAGACCACGGCGGTGCGGGTGCTGGCGACGTTGCTGCGGCCGGACGGTGGCCGGGCGCGGGTCTTCGGGCACGACGTGGTCGGCCAGCCCGACAAGGTTCGCGCCCGGGTCAGCCTGACCGGCCAGTACGCCTCGATCGACGAGGACCTGACCGGCGTCGAGAACCTGGTGCTGCTCGGCCGGCTGCTCGGGCTGCGCAAGCCGGCCGCCCGGGAGCGGGCGGACCAGTTGCTCGCCGCGTTCGGGCTGACCGAGGCGGGTGCCCGGCAGGTGAAGAAGTACTCCGGCGGAATGCGGCGACGCATCGACATCGCGGCGAGCATCCTGAACACCCCGGACCTGCTCTTTCTCGACGAGCCGACGACCGGCCTGGACCCGCGCAGCCGCAACCAGGTGTGGGAGATCGTCCGGGCGGTGGTGGCGCACGGCACCACGGTGCTGCTGACCACGCAGTACCTGGACGAGGCGGATCAGCTCGCCGGGCGGATCGCGGTGGTCGACCACGGCCGGGTCATCGCGGAGGGCACGCCGGGCGAGTTGAAGTCGTCGGTCGGTTCCGGCACCGTCCACCTGCGGCTGCGTGACGCGGCGCAGCGGCCCGAGGCCGAGAAGGTGCTGCGGGTGGCGCTCGGCGTACCGGTGCAGCTCGAAGCCGATCCGCTCGCGCTCACCGCCCGGGTGGGCAGCGAGGGCAACGATCTGGCCGCCGGTGAGCAGGCGGCTCGCGCGCTGGCGGACCTGGCCCGCGCGGGCATCGTCGTCGACGATTTCTCCCTCGGCCAGCCCAGCCTGGACGAGGTCTTCCTGGCCCTGACCGATCACCCCGCCGGCCCGGCCGACGAGCGGGACGAGCAGCTGGAGGCAGCACGATGAGCAACGCCGCGACCACGAGCGGCCGCGCGCCGTCCGTCTTCGTACCGTCCGCCGAGGCGTTGGCGACCGTCCTCGCACCTGGAGAGCGGCCGGCGAGACCGAGCGCGTTGTCCGCGTCGCTGACCTTCGGCTGGCGGGCCCTGCTGAAGATCAAGCACGTGCCGGAGCAGTTGTTCGACGTGACGGCTTTCCCGATCATCATGGTGCTGATGTTCACGTACCTGTTCGGCGGGGCGCTCGCCGACAGTCCGCGTGACTACCTGCAGTTCTTCCTGCCCGGCATCATGGTGACCAGCGTCGTCATGATCACCATGTACACCGGGGTCGGACTCAACAGCGACATCGAGAAGGGCGTCTTCGACCGCTTCCGTACGCTGCCGGTCTGGCGGCCGGCGGCGCTGGTCGGGATGATCTTCGGCGACGTGCTCCGGTACGTCCTGGCGGCCGTGGTGATCCTCGGCGTCGGCTTGGTGCTCGGCTTCCGCCCGGGCGGCGGGGTGCTGGGCGTGGCCGCCGGGATCGGCCTGCTGGTGGTCTTCTCGTTCGCGTTCTCCTGGGTCTGGACGTTCTTCGGCCTGGTCCTGCGCAGCGAGAAGTCGGTGATGGGGGTGAGCATGATGGTGCTCTTCCCGCTGACCTTCCTCAGCAACGTATTCGTCGAGCCGAGCACCATGCCGGGCTGGCTCCAAGCGTTCGTGAAGGCCAACCCGATCACCCACCTGGTGGCCGCGGTACGTGCGGCGATGGCCGGTAGGTCGGATCTAACGAACACGATGTGGCTGCTGTTGTGGAGCGCCGGCTTCGTGGTGGTCTTCGGCACGCTCACCATGTACCGCTACAACCGGCGCTGACCCCCCATGGACGGGCGTCGCCACCGCCGTGGCGGCGCCGGCTGACGACCGGATGGGCCAGTAGCGGGATCCTGGCTCCTGCTCGGGCGGCATGGCCGCTCAGCGCGGGGCGACGCCGGTCGGAGACGCGAGGGACCCGACGTCGTGCAGGTGGCGCAGCGCCTCGGCCCAGGAGCGACCCAGCGTGGTTTCGTGGTAGTCGATGCCGCGCTCGGCGCAGAATCTCCGGATCAATGGTCGGGCGCGGCGCAGGTTGGAGCACGGCATGCTCGGGAACAGGTGGTGTTCGATCTGGTAGTTCAGGCCGCCGAGCACGATGTCGAGGAACACTCCACCGCGAACGTTGCGGGAGGTGAGGACTTGGCGCCGTAGGTAGTCGAGGTTGTCGTCGGCGCCGAGGATCGGCATGCCCTTGTGGTTCGGGGCGAACGAGCAGCCGAGGTAGAGCCCGAGCAGGCCCTGATTGACGAGAATGAACGCGACCGCCTGCGCGGGGGTCAGGAGCAGGAAAACGGCGGTGAGGTAGCCGCCCAGATGCAGGGCCAGCAGTGCGGCTTCGGCGGGCCGGCGGGCGATACGACGTGGGCCGAGGACCGCCTTGACGCTGTTGGCATGCAAATGCAGGCCTTCCAGCAGGAGCAACGGAAAGAACAGATATGCCTGGTAACGCACGACCAGTGCACCGAGGCCGTGTTGTCGCCGGGCCTGGTCGGTAGTGAACGACAGCGGCTCGAGACCTATGTCGGGGTCCTTGCCTTCCGTGTTGGGATGGGCGTGGTGCCGGTTGTGCTTGTCCACCCACCAGCCGTAGCTGATCCCGGTCAGGAGGTTGCCGTGCACGATGCCGATCAGGTCGTTCACCCGCCGCGAGCGGGTTATCTGCCGGTGCCCCGCGTCGTGCCCGATGAACCCGGCCTGGGCGAAGACCACGGCGAGGGCCACCGCGACGCCGAGCTGCCACCACGATTCACCCAGCTTGGCGAACAGGACGCATAGTCCGGTGAAGGAAGCGACGACAAGGCCGATGCGCAGCGCGTAGTAGTTGTGCCGCCGCCCGAGTAGACCCGCTGCGCGGACCAGCCGGGACAGGTCCGCGTAGTCGCTGCCCCGCTGCCGGTCTGTGCCGAGGCTGGTATCGCTCACGATGACTGCTCCCGCTGATCTTCTCCGTCGGCTTGTCTCAGCTACGGCAACTCGCCAGCCCGGTCCGAGCAGAGCATCCCTCACGCTGACGGCGGGTCGACGAGATCGGCTGGATCGAGATGCAAGGTGGCGAGCAGCCCGGCGTGGTCGTCGGCGTCCACCCAATCGGGTAGCTCGCGCTCGACCCAATCGGCCCTGACCTGCTGGCCACGTTGGCGAAGAATGCTGACGATCCGCTGCCTGGCGATCCTCATCCGATGCTCCCATGGGAAGCCGCCTGGAAGGGTCCTGTTCACGGACGGCGGTGCGGACGCGCTACGGGAGCCCGAGCGCCAAGCTCACCGTACGCCTCACGGCAGGTTCTCGGGCCATCTGGAGGTAGTCAGCCCATATCAGCTGATACGGACAAATCCCCGTGTTCACGGCAGCCCGCATGATACGACCGAAATTGTTGACGCTTTGCCACCCGACTCGGCCGGTTCCCGCCTGCCGTAGGCCGCTCTCCAGTCTCTACGGGACCCGGAGCGAATGGACGGGAAACTGATGACGATCGACCAAGCAGTAGGGCTGGCCTGGAAGGGTGAGGGTCCTCAGCGGGCGACGCTGCTGGAGCTCTTTCTCGACCTGGTGTTCGTCGCCGCGCTCGCGCTGACGTCACGAACCCTGGCGCTGAATCTCAGCTGGGCCGGCGCCTTCCAGACCGTGGTGCTGCTGATGGCGATCTGGTGGGTCTGGTCCGTCACCGCACTGGCGACCGACCTTTACCACGCGCAGCGGCCCCCCATCTTCGTCATGACGCTCTGGGTCATGTTGGGAACGATCCTGATGGCTGGCACGCTGCCCACCGCCTTCTCCGACCAAGCGCTCGTCTTCGCGGGCGCATACGTGGCGATTCAGGTGGGGCGTGGCATCTTCCTGGTCGCCGCCCTGCACGGGCGGACCGCCCGACTGCACGCCAACCGGTTCATCTTCTGGTTCGTGGTGTCCGCGGTGCCGTGGCTCGCCGGTGCGCTCGTGGCAGGCTCGCCGCGGGGCCTGCTGTGGGCCGCGGCGCTCGCCATCGACTACGGGGCGGCCTTGCTCCGTTATCCCACGCCCCGGCTCGGTCGCGTACCGCTGTCCCAGTACAGGGTGGCAGCCGACCACCTGGCGGAGCGCTACCAACAATTCTTCACTCTCACCCTCGGCGATCTCATCCTCCTCACCACCCTGACGTACGCCGAGCACGGGGCGACGGCCGGCCGTACGGCGGCGCTCGTAACCGCGTTCGGCACCACCGTGCTGCTGTGGCAGATCTATGTCCACCGCGCCGGGGCCCTGCTACAAGCCACCATCGAATCCTCCCGGGATCCGGGCGGCTTCGTGCGGTCCGCGCCCAACACCCACCTGATCATGGTGGCCGGCGTGGTCGTCGCCTCCGCAGGTTTCGAAGTCGTCATCGCTCACCCCGCCGAGCGCGCTACGCCCTGGCTGGCCGCCATCATGGTCGGCGGTCCCGCATTGTTCCTGGTCGGACGAGCGCGATTCGAATACGAGGTGTTCAGTCGGGTGTCACCGTCCCGACTGGTCGCGCTGCTGGTACTGGTCGTCACCGGACCCGCCCTGATGCTCGCACCCGCATTGGTGGCCGGCCTGACCGCAACCCTCGTCCTGCTGGGCGTCGCCATCGCGGACGGCATCCGAGCCCGCGGAGGCCCACCCGAGCAACCAGCCCCTTCCCTCTAGCCGGAGGCCGACGACCACGCGACAGAGCCGTCAGTATCCGGACGCCGCCAGGTACTCGCCGAGGCGGGCGGCGGCGACCAGCATGGCTCGACCCCGGGACGTGAGTCGCTGCCGCCACCCGTCGAGGGACGCGGCCAGCGGTTCGGGGCCGTCGGCCGCTCGTACCTGCCGCATGACGGTGGCGATGTGGTCGAGCAGGTAGCCGCCCCGGCGCAGCAGGTGGGCCAGCTCGGCGTCGCGTACGTCGTCGGGGCCGTAGTGGCGTTGCCGGGTGACCCGGTCGCGGGCCGGGGTGAGGATGCCCGCCCGTTCCCACTTGCGCAGCGTCGCCGGGGTCACGCCGAGCCGGTGCGCGAGGGCGCCGACGGGGAGCGGCCGCTCGGGCCGGTCACCGGTCGGCGCGGCGGTGAGCAGGCCGACTGTCGTCTCGACGGCGTCGAGGGTCTCGCGGTCCCGTAGCAGCTGCGCGTGGCCCTGGTCCACGGCGCGCAGCGCGGCGTCGACGTCGCCCCGGTTCGCCGCGCGCATGATCTCGGCGCCGACCGCGTAGCCGTACGCCGGGATGAGCGCCAGGTAGGCGCGGAGCGCGGCGGCGTGCAGTTCGGTGTACGCGCGGTAGCCGGTCGGGCTGCGCCGGGCGGTGGGGATGACGCCGTCGCGTTCGTAGTTGCGTACGGCCTGCGTGGAGATGCCGTGCTCCCGGGCCAGGTCCACCGGCCGGTAGGAGTGTTCTGCGGTTTGAGGGTTAAGCACGCTTCTCCCGGTCGTTCGTCGTGTGAAGTTTCAAAAGCAAGTTCAACGATACGGTTGAGGTTATGACTGTTGAATCACCCGCGGTCGGATCCGGGCCCACCGCCGACGAGATCGCCGATCGGATCCTCGCCCTGCCCGGTGTCGAGCTGCCCGTGGCCACCGAGGAGTCCGGCGCACCGGAGGCGGCGTGGGGCTGGCGCTTCTTCTACGTGGGTGCGGACCGCCGCCGGCCGTTCGCGACCATCGGTGAGCGCGACATGGCGGGCTTCGACGAGGACTCGCGGCTGGACCGTCCCGGCGTCTTCCGGCTCAATCTCGACCTCGGCCGGCGCGAGTTCGAACGCCTCTTCGGCTACCCGCCGGCGGAGTCCGACGACCGGCGGGCGTCGATCGACAGCAGCGTCCTCGACGAGGTGCTGCCCCATCCGGTCTACGGCACCGCCGCCTGGGCGTGCGTGCTCAACCCGGGCCCACGCAGCCTCGCCGAGGTCGAGCGACTGATCGGGTGCGCCCACGACCGGGCGGCCGAGCGCGACCGTCGCACGCATCGCACGCCCTGACCTCCCGGCCGTCGGCGTCGAGTCCTGCGCCCGGCCATCGCCCGCACACCCCGCCTCGGATCGTGTCTGCGAGCCGAACGGAGCGCGCGGTCGCCAACGGCATCGGCATCTTCATCGGCCGTCACTGACCGGACGATCAGGAGAAGCGCGGTCTGCGGTTCAGCCCCGGAGGCCGCGCTCCTTCAGGTAATTGATCATCGAATGGTTCGCCTCCCAGCCGTCCGGGAACCTGACCGGCACGTCGAGGTGCATGGGCTCGGTCGACGGGTGGGCGTCGAGCAGGTCGGCGATGCCGTCACGGGCCACCACGATGCAGGCGTGCCGGTGCCGGGACGCCAGCACGCACAGCCGCCCCGACTCCAGGTGGAACGCGGTGGCGTCGCGCCGACCGGAGAGCGGGTGCAGCACGATCGTCACGTCGTACTCCCGGCCCTGCAGCCGGTTGGCGGTGTCGACGGTGATGCCCTCGCCCGCCGCACCGAGCTGCGCGCGGATGACCGCCGCCTGGTCGCGGTGCGCCGCCCCGACGGCGATCCGGTCGGCGGTCACCGGCGCGCCCGCCGGGTGGTGCTCGGAGACGGCGACCGCGCCACGCTCGAGCAGCCGCACCGCGAGCGCCGCGCACGCCGCGGCGGCCTCCACGTCGGTACGCAGGGTCTGCCGCTCGGGCAGCTCGTACAGCCCCCAACCGGACGCGGCGGCCACCTCGATCGTGGTGTCGACCGCGTCCCCCGGCCCTGCCTTCGTCAGCGACAGCGCCCGGTCGTCGGGGCCGGTGCCGGCGCGGAAGCCGGTGAACGGGTAGAACGCCCGGGCGACCACCGGCGCGGCCGACGACGGCAGCCGCCACGAGACCGGCAGCCGGTGCACCGGCAGCTCGGGGTTGTGTCGCAGCAGCACGGCCACCGCGGACTGCATCGGATCCCAGCTGAGGCCGGTCCAGCGCGCCGTTTCCACAGTGGAGAACGGGTCGAGCTGCCCAGGATCGCCCACGAACAGTGCCCGCTCGAACCTGCCGGCCACCCGCAGCAGGGCGTCCGAACGCATCTGGTATGCCTCGTCCACGATCGCCCACGGCCAGCAGCCCTCGCTGACCGTGGCCCACTTGGCGGCCGTACCGATGATGACGGCCGGGCGGCCGAGGTCCGCGACCTTCGCGGCCACCCGCACCGTCGCGTGCCCCCGCACCCGCTCCGAGGGCTGGTAGTCGGCGGCGGAGAGGCGGCCGATCCGCAGCTCGGGGGCCTTGCGGGCGAGACGGTCGATGAGGTCGTCGACCTGCTCGTTGGTCTGCGCCACGATGATCAGGGTTTCGCCGGCCTCGGCCAGTTCGACCGCGGCCCGGACGACCAGCGTCGACTTCCCGGCGCCGGGCGGCGAGTCGACGACCACACCACGGTGCTCGCCGGAGCGCAGGTCGGCCAGGACCGCCCCGATGACCTGTTCCGCCTCCACCGCGGGCGGCAGCTCCAGCCCAGCCAGCACGTGCCTCACCCCCACTCGCCGCTGCCCGCACCCTACCGGCTACCTGCCGGTGCGGCCCGGTCGAGCCACGGCGTCGGCACCGGTGCGGACGCCGTCGCGGCGGGGCAGCCGTACCAGGCGGAACGGATGGACTAGCCGCCGACGGACCGGGTACGCGCCGGCCATGGGTAGCCACAAGCCGAACAAGCACGATCCTGGCGGCGAGTCGGCGCGCGGCCGACGTCATCCGGGCAGCGGTGCCCGAGGCCGGCAAGGCTCGGAGGTGGAACGCTCGCCGGAGCGCCGGCACCTGCGCGCCGCCACCGGCACCTCCGGCTCGGAACGGGACCACGGGCGGGCCAAGGTCGAAGGCAGCGAACGGGTGCAACGCCAAGGCAGCTGACCGCAGCCGTGGTACGCCGCACGAGCGGTCCGGAGCCGGCGCGCCCGTGCGGCGCACCGACGCGTGGAGAGGTGACGCCGAAATGGCGAAGTTCCTGCTCAAATCGACCTACACCCTTGACGGGATCAAGGGCCTGCTCAAGGACGGCGGCAGCAAACGGGCCGAGGCCGCCATCAAGGCGATCGAAGGACTCGGCGGACGGGTGGAGTCGCTCTGCTTCGGCCTCGGGGCGCACGACACGTACGTGGTGTGCGAGCTGCCCGATCACAAGACCGCGGCCGCACTGGCCATCGCCATCCGGGCGGCCGGGGGCGTCGACACGCGGGTCACCCCGCTGCTGACGCCGCAAGAGGTCGACGAGGCCACCCGCCAGCAGCTCAAGTACCAGCCGCCGGGGGCCTGAGCAGCTGGCCGCCCACCGGCCGCTCGGCGGGAGAACGGTGTGGTGGGTCCCGGCTGGTCGCGGTGGGGACGTCCATCTCATATCCTTCAGAGCTGATGTCGCGAACGCATCAGGGTCTTTTGCACCAGGGTCTTATGCACCAGCCAGCCCCGACATCTGCTGTCGCAAACGATTCAGCTCGAAAGCATCCGAGGTGCTAGCCCTCGCCCCAAGGCTCGACGCAGAACGGCGTGCGGGTGCCGCCGGCGCGATGGCCGGCACCACCCGCACGCTGCTGCTGAGGTGTCAGTGCCCGTTGCGGTAACGGCCGTCGACGTAGACGAACGCGTCACCGACGGCTCGCTCGGCGCCGCTCGGGTGGCTGACCAGGGCACCGTCGACGGCCATCGCGGTGGAGCCGCCGCCGTCGAGGTTGATCGCGTCGGTCATGCCGAGCGCCTGGGCGACGGCGGCCGTCTCGTCCATGGTGGTGCCGACGCTGGTGGTCTGCCGGCCGTCGATGGTGGCGAGCACGATCTTCCCGTCCCGCGTGGTGCCGGCGGATGGTGCGCGGATTGCGGGCGAAGAAACTGTCACCGAGGATCACCGGCGGGTGGTTGATGAACTCCAGTGGCAGGGCGGCCCCGGTCTTCCGGTTCCGTACGCTGCCCGACCAGCTCAGCTTTCCGGTGATGGCCCGGTTGCTGTGCGCGTCGACGACGAAGTTGGCCTCGGCCGGGTCAGGGTTACGCCCGGCGCGACACCGAGGCTGATCGCGGCCAGCGCCGCAGCGGCCGGGCGGGCCCCGGAAGGCGGAGGAGAAAACTTCCTCACACGCGACAACATTTGGCGACACCTGCACCGTCCTACCGGCGTGAAAGCCGAGGACGAGGACCGTTTCCGGGAGTTCGTCGCCGCCCAGCTGCCGGTGCTGCGGAAACTCGCGTACGTCACCTGCGGTGACTGGCACGCGGCAGAGGACGCGGTGGCGAACGCGCTGGCCAAGCTGTACCCGCGGTGGCGGCGACTGGACCGACCCGACCTGTACGTACGGACGATGGTGGTTCGTGCCGCCATCGACGAGAAGCGCCGCCCGTGGCGACGGGAACACCCTGCAGGTGACGCCCTGTCCGAAGTGACCCAGCGTGACGAGATGACGCTGGTCGACGAACGGCTGCGGGTCTGGGCCGCCCTGCGGTCCATCTCGCCAGGGCAGCGCGCCGCCGTGCTCTGCCGGCACTACCTCGGCATGAGCCTGGAGGAGACGGCCGACGCGCTCGGCTGCCACGTCGGCACCGCCAAGAGCCAGACCTCCCGCGGCCTCGCCCGGCTGCGCGAGGTGCTGGGTGCTGAACGGATCGACCTCGACGAGACCATCGAGCCAGAACGGGAGAAGACCGGTGCACGTGCATGAGCTGGTGGAGACGGCGACGTCGGACGCGCCGCCGCCGCGGTACACCGTCGACGACATCGTGGCCGCCGGCCGGACGGTGCAGCGGCGCCGCCGTACGGCGTGGACCATGGCCTCCGCCGCGCTCGCCGTCACCGGCGTGGTCGCGGCGGTCAGCATCGGTCTGCCCGGCACCGCGGCCCGCCCGCCCGCCGGTGAACTGCCCCCCGCGGACACGTCCCTGGCCGCGACGGCCTCGCCGCTCACCCCGGCCGCCACCTGGGACTTCCCCGACGATCCGTTCACCTACGTCTTCCAGCGGTTCGACGCCGGCAAGCTCCACGTGCAGGACCCGATCGTCGTGTCCCGGGCGTACCAGATCGCCGCGTTGCACATCGACGGGCTGGTCACCAACGACCACGCCGTCGACGCCGCGACGATCATGCGGCCGCACGGCGGTGACCGGTCCCTCTACGCCTACCTGACGGTGTACCGTCCGGGCGCCTTCGACCCGCACAGGTTCACCGGGGACCGGCTCACCATCGACGGGCACCAGGCGATCGAGCAGGAAGGACCGTCCTACGGCGAGAACCTGCGTCGGGCGCTCGCCTGGGAGTACACCGACAATGCCTGGGCCGTCGCGGAGGCCTTCGCGGACCCGTCGGATGTCGGCTTCGCCGACCTGCGCGGACTGGTCGGCGGGCTACGGCCCAGCGTGCCCGCACCGGCGCGGGTGCCGTTCAGCGTCGGGTACGTGCCCGCCGGCTACCACGCCGCCGAGATCGGCCAGCACGCCTTCGCCAGCTTGAACGGCATCGCCAGCGCCGGCGACGGCAACTACGGCGGCGCCATCTTCGCCGCCCCGGCCCTGCCCATCACCGGACTCACCGAGCCGTACGGCGGCCCCGAAGGCGACGACCCGCCGGGCAGCTTCCAGATCCTCGTGCTGCCCAACGTCAGGTCCAACCAGTCGCTGAAGGACGGCGAGCAGCCGCCGCCCGAGCCGCGGTGCGGTAACGGCTTCTGCACCTCGTGGACCTCGGACGGCAGGACCACCATCCAGGTGGCCAGCGGCGGCCGGCTCACCGAGGCCGAGATGGTCAGAATCCTGAAGGGGATCAAGCTGGCCGACGTCACCGACGACCGCACCTGGCCGCCGGCCGCCACCGCCCTCCGGGTCGGCTGACCCGGCCGGACCGTCGGCGGACGGACGTCGCCGGTCCCGCGACGGGCTTCCGACCTGGTCCAGCTTTGTGGACAGTGCTGTGGATCATGCGGGCCGATCATTGCGCAGGGCAACCATCCGGCGTACGAACATGAGCGATATTCCGGTGGCGTGCAACGGAGCGTCAGCCACCGAAACTCAGCCAACCCAAAGGGGGGCTCATGGCACGCACCCGGATAGCCGGTGCCGCAGCCATCGCACTCGTCCTACCGCTTCTGGGCGTCCTTCCCGCGTCCGGCGCGGCCGCCGCTCCCGCCCAGCCCGCTGCGAAGAACGACCGGCCCAGCGACGACACCCGCGAACTCGCCCGCAAGACGTACAAGGTCGACGGTCACGAGGTCACGACCCCGAGCCGCTACCAGCCGCGCGCCCAGGCGCGCTCGGCGACCAGGGCCGCGGCGCAGACGCCGACGGTCGGCACGGTCCGCCAGTGGCTCGGGCTCGACGACATCGACGGCACCTACTACCGCAAGGACTACACGCTGCGGGGTGTCGGCGAGAACATCGAGGTCTGGGTCGCCAACGACGTCTCGTTCCCGGCGGACGACTGCCGCAACCAGGTGGCCACGTCGACGCAGATCACCGACGAGCAGGTGCAGAACTTCGTCCACGAGTTCGACACCAACATGTACCCGAAGGAGACGGTGGCGTTCAGCCGGCCGCCGGACCGGGACGGCACCAACGCCCAGGTCGGGCCGGACACCGACGGCAACGGTGGTGACTACACCGGGGCCGGCAACAAGACGGTCACGCTGGTCGACAACGTCCGGGACGACAACTACTACGACTTCCCGGCCGCCCCCACCTACATCGCCGGCTTCTTCTCGGCGCAGCTCAACGAGCTGTTCGACCGCAACGTGATGACCATCGACGCGTACGACTGGTTGCACCGCACCGGGGCGAACCCGCCGAACGAGCCGACCGACGACCTGTGCACCAGCCGCCCGGCCCGGCCGTTCAGCTACGAGGGCACCTTCGCCCACGAGTGGCAGCACCTGGCGCAGTACTACACCGACCCGTTCGAGGGCGTCTGGCTCAACGAGGGCATGTCCGACTTCGCCCAGACGCTCACCGGGTACGTCGACACCAAGGCGACCGTGTTCGACCCGGGCGCCGACGGTCACCTCTTCTGCTACCAGGGCTTCGGCACCGTGCAGACGCCGTACAACGTGAACCCGCGCGACTGCGGCGGCCCGGAGAACTCGCTGAACCTGTGGGACGAGAGCCCCAACGCGAACGCGGTGCTGGCCGACTACGGCAACGCCTACGCGTTCATCCAGTTCCTCTACGACCGGTACGGCAACGACATCGTCCACCGCCTGCACAACGACGGTGACCGGCAGGGCCTGGCGAGCCTGAAGGAGGCGCTGAAGGCCGAGGGCGCCAACGACATGTACCAGGTCATCCACGACTACCAGACGATGACGCTGGTCGACAAGATCGTCGGGGATTCCAACCGCGGAACCATGCTCGGCGTGCCGAAGAGCCGGGTGACCAGCGAGAGCCTGCGTTCCACGGTCAACCTGGACAACCCGGCCGCGTACGCCACCCCGGGCGCGGCCCCGAACGGCGCCGACTACGTGCCGCTGCAGAACTCCAACGGCAAGCTGCTGCGCGGAAGTGACCTGAAGTCGCTGTCGTTCCAGGGCAGCAAGACCCTGCCGGCGCAGCCGCAGGCCTGGACCGTGGTGACCGACGACCCGGACCGCGCGGGCAACCCGGTGCTGTTCTCCGGCAACGGCAACAACACCGACGCGGGTGCAGTCACCGAGGTCACCGTGCCGACGACCGACCCGACGCTGCGTTTCGTCGCCAAGTACGGCGCGGAGCTCGGCTTCGACTACGGCTACGTCACCGTGTCCACCGACGGTGGTGCCACCTACACCGTCATCCCCGGTGACAAGACCGTCGACGGGCCGCTCGGCCCGGGCGTCAACGGCACCACCAACGGGTTCGAGGCGCACAGCTACGACCTGTCCGCGTACGCCGGCAAGCCGATCCTGCTCGGCTTCCGGTACGTCAGCGACGGCGGCGTCAACGAGGGCGGCTGGCTGGTCGACGACATCACCGTCGGCGGCACCACGGTCAGCGACGGCAGCAGTCTGGCTCCGTTCGACTCGCCCACCGAGATCAAGCCGGTCGCCGTCGACAACTGGAACCTGCGCCTCATCGGAATCGACGAGAAGCACTCACTTGCCTCCCAGTTCGAGTTCGACGGCACGTCCGACCTCACCCTCAACCGGCCGCAGCTGGCGAAGCTGAGCAGGTTCCCGAAGGTCGTCGCCGTGGTCGCCTACGACGAGCCGACCGAGCAGGTCACCCAGTACGCGCCGTACACCCTGAAGGTCAACGGCGTCGTCCAGCCGGGCGGCGCCGCCTGATCTGAGCTGTTCGCGCCCAGGGCGCCTGTCACCGATCCGGTGGCAGGCGCCCTGTTCGATCTCCTACGATGAGCCGTCGTCTCATCGGTGAGGATGGATTCCGTGAACGATCGGCCCATGGCAGGTAGGACCGTCGTGATCACCGGGGCCAGCGCGGGCCTCGGCGCCGAGGCGGCCCGCCGGCTGGCCCGGCTGGGCGCGACCGTGGCGGTGGTCGGCCGGTCACCGGAGAAGACCACCGCCGTCGCCCGCGAAATCGGCGCCGAGCCCCTGGTCGCCGATTTCGCCCGGCTGACCGACGTACGCGAGCTCGCCGACACCCTCCTGGACCGCTACCCCCGCATCGACGTCCTCGCAAACAACGCCGGTGTCGTGCTGACCAGGCGCAGCCGCACCGAGGACGGCCACGACACGATGTTCCAGGTCAACTACCTGGCCCCGTTCCTGCTCACCAACCTGCTGCTGGACCGGCTCACCACCGCCGGACCGGCCCGGGTCATCGCCACCTCCAGCAAGGCCAACCGGTCCGCCGGCATCGACCTCGACGACCTGGAAGGCGCGCGCCAGCGATCCGAGATGCTCCGGTATGGGATCACGAAACTGCAGAACATCATGTTCACCCGCGAGCTGGCCCGCCGTACGCGGGGCACCGGGCTGACCGCGACGGCGTTCCACCCGGGCGTGGTGCCCGGCACCGAACTCAACCGGAGCAGCCCGCTGATCGCCGCGCTGTCCCGGTACCGCCTACTTGGCCCGGTGGCCACCGTCGAGGAGGGAGCCGCGCCGCTGGTACACCTGGCCACGATGCCGGACCCGGAGACGGCCAACGGCGACTACTACCACGGCCTCGAGCCCAACGGCCCGGTCCACCCGCACGCCGAGGACGACCAGTTGGCGGCCCACCTGTGGGACCGCACGGCAGAACTGCTCGGCCTACGAACCACGTGAGGCAACCGGGCCGGTTGCGCCCGGTCAGGCGAGCCGGCGGGGCTTGGGGACCTGCCGGTTGAAACACGGCATGAGGGCCAGGACCAGCGCGTCCTTCGTACCCTCCGGGTTGTCGGTCTCCTGCCAGCGGACCTCGCGCCGGCCCAGCCAGCCGGCGATGTCCTCGGCCGTCGCCGCCCGGTCCGGGGTGTCGAGGAGCTGACCGACCTGCTCGTGCAGCACCGACGAATCCCGGCTGCCCGTCAGGTGCTGCCGCAGCCGCCGGCGCAGGTTCGCTGTCCAGCCGACGTAGACGACGGTGCCCCCGTCGAGGACCACGTGCACGCCGCGCGCCGCCGGGGCGCTGGCGGCGGAAGCTGCGGTGTACGGCTGCGCGGGCGTGAAACCGGTCAACAGGTCGTCGATCAATGCGGCGGGCATCCCCGGAGGCTACTACTCCGCCGTCCCGCACGGCCCGCCGTGCTCGGCGCGCCGCCGGCAACGGCCGCCGCCGTCGAGCCGGACGTCACGCCAGAGGCTTGATCCGCCCGGCGGTCTATGTGACGCGGTACGACGGCGAGACGCCGTACTCACGGAATGATCATCACGGGGACCGGAGGACGCCCGATGGCGCACACACCCACCCGCTTACGACGGCTCGGCATCGCCCTGGTGGCGGCGCTCGTCGCGGTGACCCAACTGACCGCGGCGCCCGCCCAGGCCGGGCCGGCGATCTCCCCACCGCCGGCGACCAGCGCGACGGCACTTTCGTCCGCCCAGATCCGGGTGAACTGGCAGGCGGCGCCGCGGGCCTCCGCCTACCGGGTATCGCGCTCGACCGGGTCGAGTGGCCCGTACACCCAGGTCGGCAGCAGCACCGGCCTGGAATTCCTCGACTCCGGGCTCGCCCCGGCCACCACCTACTACTACGTGGTGCAGGCCGAGTACCGGAACAAGCTCTCCGGCCAGTCACCCCAGGCCAGCGCCACCACCCTGCCGGTGCTGGCGGCACCGAGCGGCCTGCGGCTCACCGGCACCCCATCCACGATGGAGCTGACCTGGGCGGCGGTTCCCGGCGCGGCCCGCTACGAGGTGTACCGGCACCACCCGATCGACGGGGACAGCCTGATCGCCACGACCACCGAGCCGTCTTTCCGCGAGACCGGACGCTCGGACGGCTACTACTACCAGTACAAGGTGCGCGCCCTGGCCGCGAACGGCGCGGCCGGCCCGTTCGCGTCCGGGGCCGCGTACACCGGCCTGGCGAGCACCACCACGATCGCCGTCGACCCGACCCGCTCCGAGCAGGGCCAGTTGGTGGCGCTGTCCGCGCGGGTCCGCACCGCGGACGGGTCCGAGCCGTGGGGCAAGGTGGTTTTCGTCGCCGGCGGCGAGGTCGTCGGCCAGGCCACCCTCTGGCACGGGTACGCCGCGACGGTGATCACCCCGACGGCCAGCTCGGTGACCTACTACGCCCGCTTCGAGGGCTACGGCACCAATCCGAACAACGGTGGCAGCTCCTCGGCTGACCTGCCGTTGCAGGTCGACCCGGCGTACGGCGAGGTGTCCTTCGGCCCGTCCGAGGCGGCCCGGGCGGGCTCGACCGAAACGGCCATCGCCGCCGGCGACCTCACCGGCGACGGGCTCACCGACGTGGTGCTCACCACCGGGACCGAGGCCGACGCCGGGGACCTCAACCACTCGGCGTTCCTCTACGTCCAGCTGCCGGAGCACCGGCTCGCCGCGCCCGTCCGCTACGCCACGTCGGTGCCGACCGGCGGCAGCATGGTCCCGGTCATCGCCGACATCGACGGCGACGGCCGCAACGAGCTGCTGGTCGCCTCCGGCGACGGGCTGGACGTGTACCGGCAGTCCGCCGGCGGGCTCGCCGCACCGGTGGCGCTGCCGTTCGGCGCGGCCCTCGGCGACGTACACGTCATCGACCTCGACCAGGACGGCAAGCTGGACCTGGTGGCGACCACCAACGAGTCGGTGCTCGTGCGCTACGGCACCGGGACGGGCGAGTTCGCCGCGCCGGTTGCCGTGACCACGCCGCTTTCCGGTCCGGTCCTGGGAGTCGCCGACGTGACCGGCGGTCCCGGCCTGGACCTGGTACGCCTCGACGGCCGGAAGGTCATCGTCGTGGAGCAGACCTCCGCGCGCACCTTCGCCGCTCCGGCCGGCATTCCCGTGCCGGAGGGGCAGGAGATCGACGCGCACTCGTTCGCGGCCGGCGACGTCACCGGCGACGGCCGGGCCGACGTGGTTGTCACCGTCACCGGCAACATGCCCGACCCGCGGATCTCCGTGCTGACGCACGACGCCTCCGGGGCGCTCGGCGCATGGCAGGTCTACGTCGCGTCCGACATGCCCGAGCCGGTCGTCCTCGAAGACATGGACGGCGACTCGCGGCTGGACGTGGTGGTCGCCCACGGCGGCTGGTACCAGGTGGGCGTCATGCTCCAGCGCCCCGACGGCCGCCTGGGCCGGGAGCAGCAGGGCTACAACGCCTACTACGCCTCCCACTACGAGCACCGCGGTCTGGCGGTCGGCGACATCAACGGCGACGGCCACAAGGACGTGCTGCTGGCCGACTACAACAACGGTCTCGTGGTGGTCCCCGGCGCGTAGCGGAACACGTCAGACGACGGGTGGTGCCTCCTCGGTGCCACCCGTCGCTGCTATCGGGGGCAGCTCTTCGTCGGCGAGGCCGCACGGCCCGGCGTGCCCGTCGCGCCGCCGGCAGCGGCCGGCACCGTCGAGCCGGGCGTCACACCACACTCGGGTACGCAGGAACTGGCTGTCCTCCTCGCTGAGCGTGGTCTCGCCGAAGTCGATGGCTGTGACGTGCCCGAGCGAGTCGCGCAGAGCCATCGCAAGGATCGCTGCGCCGTCGACGCTGGTCAGCGCGGTCGGCAGGTGAATGATCCAGCGGGAGGCGGTCATCTCGGCCACCTTCCGTTGGCCGCACCCGGCTGCCGATGGCGGCAGTCGCTGTGACGCGACTGCCACTGCCGTAGAGCCTGGCGGATGCGTTCGGCCTCCGTGTTCGCCGTGGTCAGCTCGCGACGCAGGCGCTCCAGCTCGTCAGCGACCCGGTCGAGATAGTCGTGCACCTGGGATGGGTCGAGCCCTCGGCAGCGGCGGTCGAACGACGCCATCCTGATGTGCGGCGGTTGGAGACGCTGGCCGGTCACGTAGATCACGGCAGTGGTGCTTCCTGCTCGGCGATCAGCGAACGAACCTGCCGGTCGGTGCGGCCACGACTGTCGATCACGCGGCGGCCCCAGCGGTACAACCGGCACGGGTGCGGGGCGCCGTCGTTACGGCAGCGCGGTCCGTCCGGCCACTGCTCGGCGGCATGCACGGTGACCGCCTTGATTGCGAAGCCGACGTCTTCGGCGGTCACGTAGGGCGGCAGGGGAAGCTCACCGAGGATCTCGTCGATCGAGTCCATGGCGTTCCTTTCCATGGTCGAGGGCACCGGTCGCTGGGGTGAAACGCCGAGGCGGGCGGGAGCGCCCGATACGACCGCGCGTCCGTACCGAACGGAGCCGGCACCCGCCCCAGGGCCTTGTCTTCCCACTCTGAGACCGACAGTGAGCAGGAACTACAGCGCTCGTGGCGCTCAAGTGAGGCAAAACTGAGGCACCGCCTGTCACGCGCTGGACGACGCACAGTCACTAGAGTGGCGTCGTCCGGAAGGAGAACCGCGTGGCTCTCAAGCGATACCGGCTCGTGCAGCGGCGCAAGATGCTCGGTTTCAGCCAGGAGCGACTGGCCGAAATCCTCGGCGTGGAACGCTCCACGGTCGTGCGGTGGGAACGGGCCGAGAACGACCCCCAGCCCTGGCATCGGATCCGGATCGCCGAAACCCTGCAGGTGCCCCTGGACCGACTCCAGGAGATCCTTGATGATGTCTCCGTCGCGACGCCCCGAGGAAGCATCATGGGAGACAACACCAGCCACAGTCAGCCCGTAATCCGCGCCGACCTGCTCGCCGGCCTGCGTGCGTTCCTCACGCGCTACCTACCGACTGAGAACGCCGGAAGCGTGCGCGCCTCCCTGCCGGAAGTACGGCGGGCCGTTGCCCGGGTACACGGGCTGTATCAGCGTGCCAGCTACGTGCCCGCCTCGCGGTACATCCCTGACGTCCTCCGCGCCGCGACCGAGCTGACCCAGTCCGGAGCTGGCACACACCGCGCGACCGCCTTCAAACTCCTCGCCGCGGGATACGTCGCGGCGTCGAAAATCGCCTGCAAGGTCGGTGACGGCGAGACGGCGCTGCTCACCGCCGACCGGGCCGGCACGTCGGCGCAGTTCGCCGGCGAGCAGGCCCTGGCGGCGGTAGCCGCGTACCAGACGGCCTGCGCCCTGCTCCGGCTACCGGACCGGCTCGACGAGGCTGAGGCGGTGACCGATGCGAGCATCGAACACCTGGCGCGATTGCGTTCATCACCGAGCCTGGACCTCATCTCCGCGCGAGGCGCGCTCCTGCTCCTCGCCGCCATCATCGCGGCACGACGGGGTGATGTGAGAACTGCTGGCCGTCACCTCGGACAGGCGCAGACGGTCGCCGCGGACCTCGGATCCGACCAGAACCGGCTGTGGACCGGATTCGGCCCGACCAACGTCGCCATCCACACGGTGTCCGCGGCGTTGACCGCCGGAAATGCCGAACGCGCCATCGAAATCGGAGCCCAGTTGGACACGTCGCGGCTGCCGGTTGCCCTGGTCGGCCGGCGGGCACAAGTACACCTCGACCTGGCGCAGGCGAGCGCGATCGGCAGTGACGGCAGCTCGCTCGCCGTTCTGCACCTCCTGGAGGCTGAACGAGTCGCACCCGAAGTGCTCGGCGCCAACGTCCAGGCACGATCGCTGCTGCTCAACCTGCTCTCGAAGGAACGCCGCTCCACGACGCCCGGCCTCCGACCGATGGCGGTACGCGCCGGACTGCTCGCATGACTGACAAGAAGGTCCTGTACCTCGTCGTCTGCGCCGCGCCGCCGGCACTCCAGATCGGCGAACTCATCGAACTGCTGATGACGGACGGCTGGACCGTTTGCGTGATCGCGACGCCGACCGCAGCGACCTGGATCGACAGGGACGCGCTAGCCGAACAGACCGGTTACCCGGTCCGCTCGGAATGGCGGCGGCCGGGTGAGCCGGACGTGTTGCCCAAGGCGGACGTTGTGGTGGTCGCCCCAGCCACCTTCAACACCATCAACAAGTGGGCGCTCGGCATCAGCGACAACCTCGCCCTCGGCATCCTCAACGACGCGCTCGGCCTACTTCTCCCCATCTTCGTCCTGCCGTATGCAAAGCCAGCCCTGACCGCCCACCCTGCGTTCGTCCGCAGCACCGAGCTGCTCCAGGAGAGCCGAGTGGCGGTGGTCCGAGCCGGCGATTCTCAGGGGCCCGATCACGAGCGGACTTCCTGGTTCAGCCTTTTGGAGACGATGCGACGCGGTGTGAGCAGCCGCCGGACCCCGGCACCCGCCCCGGGCCTGTCTTAGCTGGGAGTCCTTCGCATGCCCAGACGACAGTTCGAACCGCACTACCGACGGATCATCGCCGACATCCGAGGGCGCATCGCCTCGGGCGAATGGCCACCCGGCCACAAGCTGCCGTCGACCAAGGCGCTGGCCGAGATGTACGAGGTCGGCAGCGCGACAACGGTGCGCCAAGCCATCACGATCCTCATCGAGACCGGCGAACTGTACGGCCATCAAGGGCTCGGGGTCTTCGTAACAGAACGACCTCAGGGCAAATCATAGATATGTACGCCTTTGTCCTCCGACCGGAAGCGGCTTGACCAGTCGCAGTCCCTAGCCGGCGCCGCACGCTTCTCAGTGCTGCTGCCCCGGCGCCGCTAACGAATCGCATGCGGCCGGGGCCGCAAACCAGGCTTCAGAACGGCTAGGTTGCTGGAATGACGGATCTTGAGCGGGGCGTCTACGAGAACCTCATCACGCGTGAGCTGGCCGACCGCCTCCAGCATGTCGACCCCGCCCTGGTCCAACGCAACAAGCTCGATCCCGCCGACGTGCACCAGGCCCTCGCCCGTCACATCGCCGCCATGGCCGCCCGCGCCCTGCAAGCCGTTCCGGCCGGAGACGACAAGCTCCAACGCCAGGTCGTCCTCGCCAACCGCATAGCGGACGCAATCGCCATCCTCAGCCCGCAAGCCGCCAGCGCACACGACCAGGTGACCGACGCCAAGCATCTGCTGCACGCCATCGCCGCGCCGCCGACCCCGCCTGCGCAGCCCATGTTCCCGCCGCGTCCAACGACTCCGCTCGCCAGCGGCGCTCTCCTCGTGAACGGTAAACACCAGCCGCGGATTGGCCACGAGGTCACCTACGAGATGGCCTCCGCCGACTCCGTCGACCTGCTCTGTGCATTCATCAAGTGGCACGGCCTGCGCCTCATTGAGCCCGCCATCCGGGAGCTGACCGCTCGCGGCGGCCGCCTCCGCGTCATCACCACCACGTACCTGGGCGCGACCGACCAACGCGCCCTGGACCGGCTCGCCGAGTTGGGGGCCGACATCAAGGTCTCCTACGAGACCAGGACCACCCGCCTACACGCGAAGGCGTGGCTGTTCCGCCGCAACAACGGCATGACCACCGCCTACGTCGGCTCGTCGAACCTGTCGAAGGCAGCACTGGTCGACGGCGTGGAGTGGAATGTGCGGATCTCGAACGTCGAGCAGCCGCACGTCATAGACACATTCACCGCCACCTTCGAGGACTACTGGAACGACCCTGCGTTCGAGGCGTACGACCCGATGCAGGATGCCGCACGGCTGGGGCACGCGCTGCGGGGTGAGCGAAGCGACGAGCCACCGACCGAGATCGCCAACCTGGACGTGCGGCCCTACCCGTATCAGGCGGAGGTGCTCTCCGACCTGGATGCAGAGCGGCAGGTACACGGCCGGTGGCGCAACCTGGTCGTCATGGCGACAGGCACCGGCAAGACGGTGATCGCGGCGTTGGACTATCGCCGGTTGGTTCGTAACAAGACCGTCGACTCGCTGCTGTTCATCGCCCATCAGGAGCAGATTCTCCGGCAGAGCCGGTCGACGTTCCGGCACGTGATGGGCGACGGCAGCTTCGGCGAAACGCTGGTCGCCGGAGACAAGCCGACAAAGTGGCGGCACGTGTTCGCGTCGATCCAATCTCTGCACCGCCGTGAGATCGACCCCGAGCACTTCGACATGGTGATCGTGGACGAGTTCCACCACGCCGAGGCACCCACGTACGCGCGGTTGTTGGAGCGGCTGCGACCCCGCGTACTCCTGGGGCTGACCGCGACCCCCGATCGGCCCGACGGTGGCGACGTACGTCGGTGGTTCGACGGCCGCGCGGCCGTGGAGTTGCACCTGCGGGAAGCGCTGGACCGCCAGTTGCTGGCGCCGTTCCACTACTTCGGCCTACACGATGACGTGGACCTCTCACAGGTGACGTGGAAACGCGGGCAGGGCTACGACCGGTCGGAGTTGGAGGGCCTCTACACCGGCAACCAGGCGCGGGCTCGGGTGGTGCTGCGGACCGCTCAGAAGCTCGTCGACGTGGGGCGGATGCGGGCGCTCGGATTCTGCGTGAGCATCGGACACGCCGAGTTCATGGCGGAATGGTTCACGCGTCACGGCGTGCCGTCGGCAGCAGTCACCTCGGAGGTCAACCGTCCGGAGCAGCACAACCTCATTCGGGACTTCAAAGCCGGCAAGCTGCGTGCGCTCTTCACCGTCGACCTGTTTAACGAGGGCGTCGACCTACCGATGGTCGACACGATTTTCCTGCTGCGGCCCACCGAGAGCGCCACCATCTTCCTTCAGCAGCTTGGCCGTGGCCTGCGCCTGGACGACGACAAACCCTGCCTCACTGTCCTCGACTTCATCGGCGGGCAACATGCCAACTTCCGGTTTGACCTCCGTTGGCGGGCCCTGACCGGGGTCAGCCGCCGAGAGGTGCACGACGCGGTCGAGCAGGACTTCCCGACCTTGCCGAGCGGGTGCCACATCGAGCTGGATCGGGTGGCCAAAGACATCGTGCTCCGAAATCTGGAGCGGGCCGTGCCGTCCTCGAAGAACAGCCTGGTGGCCGAACTCCGCCAGCTCGGGAACGTGACGCTCGCGGAGTTCCTGCGGGAAACCGGTGTTGAAATTGAGGATGTCTACCGGTCAGCAACGCTCGGCGGCTGGACCGGGCTGCGACGGCTCGCGAGCCTGGACACGTCAACGCCGGCGCCGGACGACCGCGAGCTGGGCCGGGCAATCGGCCGGATGCTCCACACGGACGACCTCGACCGGCTGGAGTTGTGGGAGCAGGCAACGGCTCGCGGGTCAGTGCCGACGGGGCGGCTCTTGGACATGCTGCATTTCAGCCTCTGGGGGCCGAACGTGCCTCTCGCCGAACAGCGTGTCCGGCTGAACCAGCTCCGCCAGGACGCCGCCCACTGCGACGAACTGCGCCAGGTCGCCGAGGTGCTGCGGGAACGGATCCACCGGGTCACCGAGCCGATCGGGCTGGGCAAGGTGCCGCTGCGGGTGCACGCCCGGTACACCCGCAACGAAGCCTGCGCCGCCTTCGGCATGCCGAACCCGGGATCGCTTCGGGAGGGCGTGAAGTGGCTGCCGAACGAACAGGCCGACCTCTTCTTCGTCACGCTGGTGAAGTCTGAGCAGCACTACTCCCCCACAACGATGTACGCCGACCGGGCCATCACCGAAACGCTCTTCCAGTGGGATTCGCAGAGCACGACGTCATCCGCCTCAGCGACTGGTCAGCGGTACATCAACCACGAGAAGCTCGGGTCGACGGTGCACCTGTTCGTTCGAGAGACGAAGGTGGCCGACGGCAACCTCGGTGCCCCGCCCTACACGTACGCCGGACTGATGACATACGAGTCGCACACCGGCGACCGCCCGATGCGCGTCCTGTGGCGGTTGCAGCATGCGCTGCCCGCCGACATGTACACCGCCGCCCGAGCGATCGCAGCCTGACCCGACGCCCAGCAGACCCGTCAGGGCTTGCGGCCGACGGCGGCGTATCCGTCGACCAGGGCAGGGGTGCCCTCGCCCTCGGGGCGCCACTGGGTGAACGGCACCAGGCCGGGCTCGACCAACTCCAACCCGTCGAAGAATCGGGCGATCTGCTCCGGGCTGCGCAGGTGGTACGGCATGGCGCCGCTCTCGTTGTACTGCCGGTGCGACTCGACGACCGCTTCGCTGGTGTCGGTGCCGTCGGACATGGCGAGGTAGCTGCCGGAGGGTACGGCGGCGAGCAGCGTACGGATGATGGCGGCGACCTGGTCGTCGTCGCCGATGTGGCCCATGACGCCGAACAGCAGGACGGCGACGGGCTGCGTGAAGTCGAGGTGCTCGGCGGCTTGGCGCAGCACCGCGTCGGGGTCGCGGAGGTCGGCGTGCAGATACTTCGTCAGGCCCTCGGGTGCGCCGACGAGCAGTGCACGGGCGTGGGCGAGCACCATCGGGTCGTTGTCGACGTAGACGATGCGGCTCTCCGGTCGGACCCGCTGCGCCACCTGGTGGGTGTTGTCCGCGGTGGGTAGGCCCGTGCCGAGGTCGAGGAACTGCCGAATGCCGGCCTCGCCGGCGAGGAAGCGTACGGCGCGGGTCAGGAACGCCCGCGACTGCCGGGCGGTCTCGACCATCGCCGGGAAGATGGCGCGGACCTGCTCGCCGGCGGCGCGGTCGGCTTCGAAGTTGTCCTTGCCGCCCAGCCAGTAGTTCCAGATGCGCGCGGAGTGCGGCACGCTGGTGTCGATCGTCGTGATCTGGTCGGTGACGGCGGACGGGGCGGTGTCTGCCACGAGGTTGCCTCCCGGCGGGATCGGGACCGTGCACAACGGACAGACCATGCTCGCACAACCCACACGATCGCCGTGGCCCCTAGTCCGCCGCGACGCCCAGCTGCGGCTTGGCTGCCACGAACCGGTTCGTCGTCGGTGCAGGGCAGGCAAGAGCATGTCGACCCGGCTGATAGTCACAGCCGTGTGATCGCGGCTCGGCATGGCATCCTTTCGGGCTTGCCCGGCTACCACCCGCAGCCGCGCTTCATCGGCAGTTGATGTTGTATCGGCACCAGCGGCGCAGGCAGCAACCCGGCGAGCGGGAAATGCTAGTCAGCGCGATCGCCAACTGGCGGTGGGGCGCCAGTGTGCCGGTGGCGGGAGGGTTTGCCCGGCGCCAGACCCTCCCCGGCCAGATGACCGAGGCGCAGTGCATGACGTCGGGCACCGGGACCAGGCGTGGAGCGTCCGAGATGCGCTCGCCAAGATGCCGAACGACATAACGCAGGAGTAATGTTGTGCGTTATAGTGGCCGCATGAGCAGCTGGGAAGTCAACCTCACTGAAGAGGGTTGAAGACTGGCTGCTCGAACTTTCCAAGAACGATCCTGACTCTGCTGACCAGGTAGCCGCTGCTATCGACATGCTAGAGGCGGAGGGCCCGGCGCTGGGTCGACCGCTCGTCGACCAGGTCAAGGGATCCACCTACCGCAACATGAAGGAACTCCGGCCAGGATCGGCGGGAACGAGCGAGATCCGAGTCCTGTTTGCCTTCGATCTCCAGCGGGAAGCCATCCTTCTGGTCGCTGGAGACAAATCGGGCAACTGGAGAGGCTGGTACGAGACGAGCATCCTCGCCGCAGACCAGAAGTTCGCCGAACACCTGCGAGAGCTGAAGGGAAGGCAGTGATGGCGCGTAACTGGCGGGACGTCCGCTCCCGCATGAACCTCGACGAAGACAAGATCGCGCAGATCAAGGAGCGCATGGTCGCCGAGCAGCGCGGCGCACGCCTGCGGGAGCTTCGCGAGGGGCGCGGCATGACGCAGCAGCAGGTCGCCGACCGGATGCAGGTCACACAACCCCGCGTCGCCGCGATCGAGAACGGCGAACTACCACGCACCGAGGTCGGGACCGTGCAGCGCTACATTGAGGCGCTGGATGGCCGAGCCGACTTCGTGGCCGTGTTCGACGGTGAGAGGCTCGCACTGAGCTGACCTTCAACCACACGGCCCGCCGCTTTGTAAAGCCAAACGCCCCGCCTCACCGAGCCGCTCCGGCTGGTGGGACGGGGCGCGCGCTTTCGTCATGTCTGCCGACGCCGATTCGAAGGTCTGTGCCGCCGGCCGAGCCAAGATGGCCGCGGCCGACCAATCGGCGAGCACGGATGGCAGTCAACACAAGCAGCGCCGAACCATCTACTCAAACCCGGTTCGTCGTCGCGGCCGAGGGCAAGAGCATGTCGGACCCGGCTGATAGCACGAGCGTGTGATCACGATTCGGCATGGGAACCTGCTCGACGCGGACGCCGAGGCTCTCGTAAACGCCGTCAACACCGTCGGGGTGATGGGCAAGGGCATCGCACTGGCGTTCAAGCAGGCTTACCCCGCGAACTACGCGGCCTACCGCGCCGCGTGCGCTTCCGGCGTCGTCCGCCTCGGGCAGATGTTCGTGTACGACTCGGGTGTACCCGGCGGGCACCGCTACGTGATCAACTTCCCGACGAAGCGCCACTGGCGCTCCCCGTCGCGGCTGGCTGACGTCGCCGCCGGGCTTCCCGATCTGGTACGCGTCCTCCGCGAGCACCGCATCACCTCGGTGGCGGTGCCGGCACTGGGCTGCGGCAACGGCAGCTTCGACTGGGCCGACATCCGACCCCTCATCGAGGCCGCGCTCGTCGACTTACCCGAGGTGCGAGTACTCCTGTATCCGCCGCCCTGAGACCTGGCGACGAGAAGCGGGGCCGGCCCTTTCCGGACCGGCCCCGCTCACAGTTCAGCGCTCGATCAATTCCGGCGCTCGACCACCTTCAGGGTGAACTCGGTGTACGACGGCGCGTGCTTCTTGTCGCCGCCGTAGACCACCCGGATCCGGTGGGTGCCGGGGCTGGGCAGCCGGTCGACGTCGCAGGTGGCGACGCCCTTCTTCAGCGGGGCCTCGCACAGCACGTCCTCACCGAGGAGGAACTGCACGGGACCGGAAGCCGCGCCGGGCTGGACGGTGGCGGTCAGCTTGGCCTTCTTGCGCCAGGTGGCCGTCACGTCGTCGGCGCGTACCGTCGTCTTGATCCGGGTGTCGACCGGGGCCTTCGTCACGGTGACCACACGGTTGGCGACCGTCTGGTTGCCGTTGATGTCGGAGACCAGGTAGGTGAGCGGGTAACTGCCGGGTGTCCCGGTGTCGACGGTGCCGACGACCTGGATCCGGTCGGTGACGTCGCCGTCGGTGTTGTCGACCGCCTTGACGCCGGCGAGCGGGTCGAAGGTCTTGCCCTGCTCGACGGAGGTCGTGGCGGGGACGGTGAGCACTGGCGGGGTGACGTCGGTGCCGGCCGCGGTGGCGAGGAAGACGCCGCCGAACTGGTCGGCGGAGCCGACCTGGTCGCCGTCGCCGGTGTGGCTGGTGCTGGTCCAGGCGTACAGCTCTCCCTCGGTGAGGCCCTGCCACTCGACGCTGGCCGGCCAGCCCGACTTGGCGTTGGCCGAACCGATGATGGTGTCGGTCGGGGTGACGACGACCAGGCTGTCCGTGCCGAAGCTGGTGGTCCGGGTGGACAGGTCGATCGGCAGCACCATGTTGTCCTCGGCGCCGTTGTAGCGCTTGCGGTCGTCGTACTCGGTGGCACCGAAGTTGTCGAGCATCGGCGAGTAGGTGTCGATGCTCATCTCGGCCCGGTCGACGTCGATCTGCAGGAGCCGCAGGAAGCTGGCGCCGAACTGGAGCAGGTCGGTCGACTTGTGGTCGACGGTGCCGTCGCCGTTGAGGTCGAGGTTGCCGTTGGCGTCGACCTTCTCCGGCCACAGCTCGCCCGCGCTCATCTTGTAGAACTGGTAGTCGGCGAGCAGCTCGACCACGTTGTGCGCCACCGTCACGCCGACACCGGTCTTGAGGTTGGTGCCGACGCCGTGCTCGTGGCCGGCGAGGACCAGGAACACGTTCGGGTTGGACGCGACGATGGCCGAGAAGGCCCGGGATCCGTCGGTGGAGAAGTTCGCGCCGCGGCCGTCCGGCGTGGTGGACGGGGCCAGGTAGGCGTGGGTCAGCAGGATGCCGTTGCGGTCGTGGTACCGCTGGAAGATCGAGCTGGCCCAGTCGGCCTCGGCCTGGGTGACGCCGTACGACAGGCCCACGGCCACGAAGTCGAGCCCACCGGCGGAGAACAGGACGTAGTTGTTCTGGTTGTCCTCGCCCTGGGTGACCGTGTTGCCCGCCGTGTCGGTGGTCTCGTCCCACGCGTGGTATGACGCCTTGGACACGGCCGGCCACTTCTGGGAGCCCGCGTAGTACCGCTCCGGGCCGTAGTACTGGTTGAAGCGGGACGTCGGGCCGGTCTCGTTGCCGCCCTGATTGTCGTGGTTACCGGCGATCACCTGGTTGACCAGCCCGGCCTCGTCGAGCGTCCGCTGCGCCTCGGAGGTGAACTGGAACTCGCGGGTCACCTGCTCGTCCAGGCCCGGGTAGAGCAGGTTGCCGCTGGAGTCCTTGGCGAGCGGGTCGGAGTAGTCGTTCTCGATGACGTCACCGGTGTGCGCGGTGTACGCGATCTTCTTGCCGGAGGCGTTGTCGGCCAGCCACTTGGTGGTGTCCTGGTACGACTTCTGCCAGAGCGCCCGCTCCTCCATGGTCATCTTGTCGGTGGGCTCGTCGACGCCGTCGAAGTCGTCGTACGTGCCGCCGGCCGCACCCTCGGCGAGGTACTGCGTGTCCGTGAAGTGGGCGAGCGAGAAGTCGTACTTCGACGGGTCCTCGAAGTGGTCCCGGTTCGCCGGGTCGTCGGCGGAGCCGTCACGCGGGGCGAGGTCGTCGGCGAACGGGTCCTCACCGATCACCAGGACGTGGACGGCGCCGTTGTCGACCAGCTCCGGCCGCACCGCGGCCTTCACCGAGGTGTCGCCTTCGGCCTGGCCACGTGCGGTGGTCAGCTCGGCCCACGCCTGCGTGTCCGGGTTCCACGCGAACAGCGTGACCGCCCGCTCGGGGTCGACGACGCCGCTCCACAGGATCTGGCGAGCCGCGCCGGAGGCCGGCACCTGGACGTCGTACCGCTGGAACGGGATGTTGCCGGTGGACGGGCTCTTCGCCAGGTTGCCGTCGGGGCGCGGGGCGGCGCCGATCTGGCCGCCCTCGGTGTAGGAGAAGTCCAGCGTGGCGGGCATGACCGGGACGACGCCCTGGAAGCCGCCCGCCGGGACGCTCGGGGTGGCCTGCTTGAAGGTGGTGGTCACCTCGCCGCCGTCGGGGTTGTGGGCGATCGCCGACAGGGTGACCCGGCCCTTGCCCTGACCGACGTCGGTGCCGCCGCCGGTCGGGATGGCGTCGGAGGTGAACCGCACCGTCTTGCCGACGGGCTTGCCGAACACGTCGGTCGCCGAGATCGTCAGGGTGTGGTCGCCGGACCTCAGGCCGGCGCCGACCTCCTGGCCGACCTGGACCGGTACGCCGTCGAGCAGGTAGGTCCAGCCGGTGGCGTTGCCCTGGTTGCTGACGGTCACCCGCAGCTCGGTCGGGCGGCTGAGGTGGGCGCCCTCGGCGGGCACGGTCGAGGTGATCGCGACGCCCGCGTCCCGGACGTCACCGAGCGCGGCGGCGTTGAGGGTCTGCACGTCGTCCGGGGTGAGTACCCGGGAGAAGATACGGGCGTTGCGCACGGTGGCCGGCGTCCAGAACTGGTTGACCGAGTCGGCGCCGACGTAGAAGGAGTTGCGGGCGGCGCCGCTGGGCAGGCCGAGCGGCGCCGGCGCGGCGACGGAGGCGGCCAGCGCGCCGTCGACGTACAGGCGGGCGGTGGCGCCGTCCCAGGTGCCGACGGCGTGGTACCAGCGGCCGGAGGAAATCTGGACCTGGGCGTTGCGGTAGGCGCCGTTGGCGTACACGGCGAAGGTCAGCTTGTCGCCGTAGACGACGATCGAGTATCCGCCGCTCTCCTTCTCGGAGCAGATCGAGTGCTCACCGGAGTTGGGCAGGGTGCCGTTGTCCTTGAAGGTGCACTCGATCGTGACCTGGTCGCGGATCTTCGCCCACTGTGCGTCGCCCATCGCGTAGGCGTACGCGTCATTGGCGCCGTCGAAGGACGCGACGGGCACCTTCACGGCCGGGTCCTCGGCGATTACCGGCTCGCCGACGGTGGTGACGGCGAGGCTCTGCGCGTCGTCCTTCGGGGTGCCGTCGGCGAAGTCGACGTCGAGCACGTCGGCGACCGGCACCGGCGGCTTGAGGCCGTACGCCGACGCCAGCTCGGCGGCCTGGGCGGCGTCCAGCGGCCCGCTCCAGACCTTGCTGCCGGCGAAGGAGGACGGCGGGGCGACCTGCCCGATGCCGGTGGGTGCGGCGTCGGCACCGATCACGAAGCGGCGGGCGGTGGCGGCCGGCGGGGTGAACCCGCCGCCGGCGGCGGTGGAGCCGGCGAGTTGGCCGTTGAGGTAGAGGCGCAGCGTCTGGCCGTCCCACACCGAGACCGCGTGGTACCAGCGGTTGCCGGTGATCGGGGTCAGCACCGACTTGTAGCCGCCGCCGAGGTGGGCCATCGTGCCGAGGTTGCCGCCGTTGACGTAGACCGAGAAGCCGCCGCCCTCCTTGTCGGAGCAGAGGTCCTTCTCGCCGCTCACCGGCATCGTGGTGTCGACCCGGAAGACGCACTCGATGGCGAAGCCGGTGGAGAACCTGCCCCACTGGTCGTCGAAGTCGAAGGAGACGGCGTCGTCGACACCGTCGACCTTCAGGATGTCGTGACCGACCGTGGCGTCGGTGGTGTAGCTCGGCGCGCCCCAGGTGGTGGGGGTGAGGCTCTGGGCACGGTCGGTGGTGGTGCCGCCGGTGAAGGCGACGTCGAGCACGTCGGCGGCCGGCACCGTGACGGCGTTCGCCACCGGGCTGGTTGCCGGGGTCACGGCGTCCTGGGCGGGTAGCAGCAGCGCGCTGCCGGCCACCACGAGCCCGAGGGCGGTGGCGCCGAAGCGACGCCACCCTCGGGCGATCGGATGGGGTCGTGTGGTCACGACATCTCCTTCGGTTGGGGGTGTTTTGGTTGTGCCGGGTCGGCACCGGAGGTGGCTGAGGTCAGGTCCGGGGACGCTTGGCACGGACGCCGGCGTCGGCGGTACCAGAAGGTGCCGGCCACGGCGGCGACCGCGGCCAGCAGGACGGCCCCGATGACCAGGAGTTGTCGGGCGCTGCGCGTGACGCCGGACGCGGGGAGGGTCCGGGAAGATTCGGCACGGGGGCCGATGGCCGTACCGCCGCTGATACGCCAGTCAGCCGACTCGTGTGCGCCGTCGTAGACCGCCCGCTGCCCGTCGGGGCCGCTGGCGAACGTCCGGTACGCCTCGTGCAGGTCGGTGAGCATCCGGGACGTCACGGTCACCGTGCTGACCGGTCCGGGGCAGGTGAACAGCACCTCGGCCCCGTCGGACGCGAGATCGTCGGCGACGTCGACCCGGCCCGCGCAGGGTGTCCCGTCCTGGGTCACCCCGATCCGGTCGGTCAGGTACCTGGCGAACTCGGGGGCCTTGCCGAGCGCCTCGGCGTCGGCGGGCTCGTAGGTGACGGCGCCGTCGAGCAGCACCCGGTCCTTGCCGAGTACGCCGAGGGCGATGCCGAGCATGCTCAGGTCATCGGTTCCGCCGACGACCCAGCGGACCCGTACGCCGTGATCTCCCCCGCCCGTGACCTCGATCCGTTGTGGAGCGCCGAAGGGATGCGCGGAGGCGGGGTCCGGGACGAGCACTCCGGCGAGTACCAAGGGCAGGACCACCCAGCACAATCGCCGGGCTCGGTGTGCGGCACCGTCCAGGGCAGACACAACAGACCCTCACTCGCTCGGGAGATCAGCCGGAACGCATTGATGCTTTCGGCCGGAGGTGACGGGCGAGGTCGCGTGAATTGAGCGAGGGTTGACGCGGAGGTTGCCGAACCACGAAGACTGGCGGCATCGATCGATCCGGCATCCCGGTCGCCGACGCCGGGTGCACGTCAGCGTCCGGGGAGGACCCGACGAGGTCGCCGTGTCCTCCCCGGACGAACTCAGTCGTTGCGGGCGGTCTCCGGGCCGGTGAGGCGGCGCAGCAGCGGCAGCGTCGACGCGACGATGCCCAGCGACACCGCCAGCCCGGCGGCCACCATCAGGTAGAACGACGGCTTCGGTGCGAGCAGCGTGTAGTCCAGCTGCGCGCGCAGGAACAGGTGCGCAGCCAGGAAGCCCATCCCGATCGCCACCGCCGCGACGGTCAGCAGCGGCACGACGGTCTCCAGCCCCACCACCCGGCGCAGCGTACGCAGCTGCACCCCGGTGAGCCGCAGCATGCTGAAGGGCCGCTTCCGATCGCTGAGCCCACCGGCGACGCTCACCGCCAGGCTGCACCCGGCGATCGGCAGGCTGGCCAGCATGACCACGTTGGCCAGCTGCTGGAACTGCACCATCTGCCGTGCGGAGTTCGCCTCCCACTCGCCGACGCTCGCCGGGAAGCGCCCGAGCGGAAACGCGTTGATCAGCATCGTGCGGACCTGCTCAAACGCGGATCGGCTGGTCGTGTTGACGACCACCGACAGGATCGGCTGCCGGTCGACCTCGACGGGGGCGATGGCGGCGGCGTCCCAGGCGTACGTGTCGTTGGTCAGGTCGACCGCGCGCATGCCGATGAGGTCGCTGGGCACGGCCGCGACCTCTGCGCCGGCGGGGCAGTTGCCGAACACCGCCAGGCGATCCAGCTCGGCGCAGGTGACCAGACCGTGCCAACCGTCCGGGTCGGGGTTGCGGTGCACGACCGTGACACTGCGCACCCCCGGGATCGCGGTGAGGCCGGCGGGAATCTGATCTGCGGTCGGCGCTGGCCCGTCCTCCGGCCAGAAGTTCTTCGCCAGTGAGGTGGCGGCCACCGAGTCGGTGCGCGGTTCGCCACGGTTGGCGACGTACGTGGTGATGGTGCCGGTCGCCACGCTCGTGATGAACAGCGCCACGATCAACCCGCTCACGGACCGGAAGCCTGCCTGCGGGTTGTCCGCGAGGCGCCGCCCGGCGATGAGCGCGGCCGGCCGGCTCGCCCGCCCGGCCAGCACCCGGGCGCCGATCATGGTCAGCCAGGGCCCCGCCAGCACGAGCCCGATCAGGATCAGCAGGAAACCGGAGAGGTACGCGGTGATCTGGCCGTTGGTCGTCTCGGGGCGCCGGCCGATGAAGTACGACAGCTCGGCGAGCCCGGCGACCAGGGGGATCACGCGCCAGGCGCGCGGGGGTTTCGGGGTCACCCGCCGGCTCACGCCCAGCGGCGAGATCTGCACCCGGCGCAGCGCCAGCCAGGACGCCACGACCGCACCGAGCGGAATGCCGAGCGCGATCGCCAGTACGTCCATGACGGTGAGCGACAGGTCGGCGGCGAAGAACGGTTCGCCGGCGAACGGGATCGCCGCGAGTCCCGGCCGGAACGCGAAGAACAAGCCGAACCCGGCGGCCATGCCCGCTGCGGCTGCGACTGTCGACTCCACGGCCGAGATGACTGAGATCTGCCGGGGCGTGGCGCCGATCAGCCGCATCGCGGCGAAGCGCTGCTCTCGGCGGGTCGCGGCCAGCCGGGTCGCGGTGCCGATGAAGATGAGCACCGGGAACAGCAGCGCGGCTGCGACGACGGACAGCACGAGTGTCATGCCGGAGCCGTTGATCCCGATGAAGCAGCCGTGGCTGCAGTCGCTCGGGGAGGTGGTCATGATCTGGGTGACCTGCTGGGCTCCCAGTTGCTCCAGTTCCCCGGGGACGCGGCCGATGAGGATCAGCAGGGAGTCGGGGGAAGGCAGCGCCGCCCGGCCGATCGTGCCGATGCCGTGACCGGGGAAGCGATCCGCGAGCTCCGCGGCGGGCGTGCTCCGCAGCAGCTCGCCGAGGGCGGGTGAGACGTAGTACTCGCCTGGCCCGGGCAGGCGCGGGATGCCCGGTGGGACGGGCGAGTCCGGGCCGGTCGCGGCCACGTCGACCCGCCCGATGGAGTCGCCGTGGTAGTAGTCCTCCCGGATCAGCCACCACATCGGGTCCACGGACGCGTCGGAGGAGGCTGGCGCGGCGGCGCTGTTGAGCCAGCCGTAGCGCTGGTTCTGCGCGCCGACCGCGTTCATGCCGGCGAGTGTGGTGAGGAGCATGCCGACGCCGAGCGCCACGGCCGCGGCGATGATGACGAGCCGGGCGGCGGCTTCCCGCCCGCCGGCCAGGGAGAGCCTGACCGCGAACCGGATCATGAGAGCACCAGCGCGTTCACCCTGCCGTCGCGCACGATGACCTGCCGGTCGGCGTACGCGGCGACGCGGGCGTCGTGGGTGACCAGGACGACGGTCGTGCCCTCCTCGCGGGCGGAGGAGACGAGGAGGTCCATGACCTGCTCGCCGGTCAGCGAGTCGAGCGCCCCGGTCGGCTCGTCGGCGAACAGCACGCCGGGCCGGGCGACCAGCCCGCGGGCCAGCGCGACGCGTTGTGCCTGCCCGCCGGACAGTTCGCCGGAGCGGCGCCGCTCCAGGCCGGCCAGGTCGAGCCGCTCGAACCAGGGCCGCGCCTGCTTCAGCGCGGCGGCCCGCTTCACCCCGTTGAGCAGCAGCGGCAGCGCGACGTTCTCCTCGGCGGTCAGCTCCGGCACGAGCTGCCCGGACTGGAACACGAAGCCGAACCGGTCCCGGCGCAGGACGCTGCGCCGGGTCTCGCTGAGGGTGTCGATCCGCCGGCCGTCGAAATGGATCTCACCGGCATCCGGCACCAGGATCCCCGCCAGGCAGTGCAGCAGCGTGGACTTGCCGGAGCCGCTCGGGCCCATGACGGCGACGATCTCGCCCGGCTCCACCGCGACGCTGGCGCCACGCAGCGCCGAGGTCTCGCCGAAGGACAGCTTCACGTCACGTGCCTCGACGGCCGTCATCCCCGCACCTCCTTCGCGAGTGCGTCCAGCCGCGCGGCCGTGGTGTCGATCCAGTGCAGGTCGGCCTCCAGGTGGAACAGGCCGTGGTCGGCCAACATGGTGTCGACCAGGTTGCCACTGCGCTTGATTTCGGTGAGTTCCTTCATCCGGCGCAGGTGCGTGGCGCGCTGGACGTCGAGGTACTCCTCGGCGGGACGGCCGAGCATGAGCGCGAGCACGACCTTGGTGAACAGCACGCTCTGCAGGTTGGGTTCGGCCTCGACCGGCTCGGTCAGCCACGACTCGACGTCGGTCGCACCCCGCTCGGTGATGACGTAGCGCTTGCGTTCGGGACCCACGCCCGGCTCGACCTCGCCGACCACGATCTTGCCGTCGCGGGCGAGGCGGCTGAGGGTCGCGTAGACCTGGCCGAACGGCAGTGGCTTTCCACGGCTGAAGAAGGTGTCGTAGTCGCGCTTCAGGTCGTAGCCGTGGCTGGGCTCGCGTTCGAGCAGGCCGAGGAGAGTCATGGGAACGCTCATGCCGCTCACCATACGCTGAGCGTATACCTCGCGTATATACCTCGGGTGTGTACGGGCAAAAGGTTAGGGCGCGGACCGTCGTGGTCCGCGCCCTCGGCCTTTGCCCGGCTCAGCGACCCAGCGGCGACGAACTGCCGGTCAGTCGACCGGGCCCTCGTTGACGCGGCGTACGTCGACCTCGACGTCGACCCCGTCGGCGATGAAGAGGTCGACGAACCGCTTCGCCCACTCCATCGCCTCGTCCTTGGAGCGCACCTCCAACAGCGCGAACCCGGCGATGAGTTCCTTGGTCTCGGTGAACGGGCCGTCGATGACGGTGGTCTTGCCCTTCTCGACGGTGATGCGGCCCGACTCCTTGCTGCTCTTCAGCAACCCCTCGCCCGCGAGCAGCACGCCGGCCTGCGCCGCCTCACCGACGAAGGCACCCATCCGCTCGATGAACTCCGGGCTCGGGTCGAAGGTGCCGGGCTGGTCCTCGTCGAGCTTGTGCATGAGCATGTAACGCATCTGAAGGACTTCCTCTCAAACGGCGAGTCTTGGTGGCTCTCACTGACGCGTCGATCGTGTCGGCCGCGATCCGACATCAAGAGCCAACGTTTTGTTGTGACGGGCGTCACGCGTCAGCCGAAGGTGCGGACGCGGGCGAATCGGCGCAGGCGGCAGCGCGTCCGAGAAGCAGTTCCCGCTCGCGCGCGTTGCCGGTGAGGGCCGCCGCCCGCTCGAACTCGCGCCGGGCCTCGTCGTGGCGACCGAGCTTCGCGAGCAGATCGCCGAGCACGCTGGGCAGCAGGTGGTACTGCGCGAGCGCCGGCTCGTCGGACAGCGCCCGGGTCACCTCCAGGCCGGCGGCGGGTCCGCGGGCCTGGGCGATCGCGACGGCCCGGTTCAGTTCCACGACGGGTGAGGGTACGAGCCGGGCCAACTCCGCGTAGAGGGCGGCGATCCGCTCCCAGTCCGTCTCCTCGGGCGCGTGCGCCCGCGCGTGGCAGGCGGCGATCTCGGCCTGGAGGGCGTACGGGCCAGGATGCTCGGTCGCCGCCCGGTCGAGGGCGGCGAGCCCACGGCGGATGAGCAGCCGGTCCCAGCGGGTCCGGTCCTGGTCGTTGAGGAGGATGGGTTCCCCGTCGGGGCCGGTACGGGCGCGCAGACGCGACGCCTGGATCTCCAGCAGCGCGGCGAGGCCGTGCACCTCGGGTTCGTCGGGCATGAGGCCCTGCAGTTGCCGGGCCAGCCGCAGCGCCTCCTGACACAGGGTGGGGCGCATCCAGTCGTCGCCGGCGGTGGCCGCGTAGCCCTCGTTGAAGATCAGGTAGACGACCTCCAGCACCGAGCCGAGGCGTTCGGCGCGCTCGGCCGGGTCGGGGACCTCGAACGGCACCCGGGCGTCGGCGAGGGTCTGCTTGGCGCGGGTGATCCGCTGCCCGACGGTGGACTCGGTGGTGAGGAACGCGCGGGCGATCTCGCCGGTGGTGAGGCCACCGACCAGGCGCAGGGTCAGGGCGGCCCGCGCGATCGGCGACAGCACCGGATGGCAGGCCACGAAGATCAGCCGGAGCAGGTCGTCCTCGATCCGGTCCTCGACGGCGGCGTCGAAGTCCACGGTGATCTGTTCGTCGAGGTCACGGCCGAGCGCGTCGACCACACGCTCACCGGTCTGCCGGCGGCGTACCAGGTCGACCGCCCGCCGTTTGCCCACGGTCGTGAGCCACGCGCCGGGGTTGGCCGGTACGCCGTCGCGTGGCCACTGTTCGAGGGCGGCGACCAGCGCGTCCTGCGCCAGTTCCTCGGCCTGCCCGACGTCGCGGACGATCCCGGCGATGGCGGCGACGATCCGCCCGGCCTCCATGCGCCACACCGTGTCGATGGTGTGCCGCAGCTCTGACTCCTCCACGGGCTACATGACAGCACGCCGCCGGCCGCTCCGGCTTGGCGGAGGTCCGCGCGGTGCCTGCCGACGCCCAGCGGCGGAGTCAGCTATCCGATGATCGTCACCTGGACCGGCACGCCCTGCTGCATCTCGAGCACCACCCGCTCCCCCAGCGGCCGGTCGAGCTGCACCCTCTCCGTACGCGACGCCGCGATCGCCGGACACACCTGAGCGGATCCGCGAGCACGGCCGGTGACGATGACGACCACCGCTTCGGCCGACTCGACCGCCTCCGCGGCGTAGTCGGCCCCGCACGGCTCACTCGCCGGGCCCGCAGACCCGTAGAACGTGACGGCGAGCTCCCGCCCACCCCGCGTCGTGGAGGCGGACTGGATCGCGTGCGCACCCAGCGCCTTGCTCGGATCCCACGACGGCCGGTTCACCGCGCCCACGGCCTGGTCGGCGACCGCCAACCGGGTCAGCCGGACCTTCGAGCCCTCGACGGTGTACTCCCACACCGGAACGGTCGCCGGGCCGAACATCGTGAGGATCCGCGCGGTGGCCAGGCGCGCACCGGTGACCTTCAGGGGTACGCAGCCCGGGCACTCCCCGGCGCCGGCGGCCTTCAATCGGTCCAGCGCCGCTCCCGCCGAGAGCAAAGGAACCTCGCGCTCCCGCCCGTCCTGCCAGGCCACCGTGCCCGTCGGCGCCGGCGCGCCGGGCAACGGCTCGGCGGCGACGATGCTGCCGGTGCTCACCTTCAACTTGTTGTCGCCGTTGCGCGGTTCCCAGTCGCCGAGCTGGCCGGTGAGCCCCCCAATCGGCGCGAACCTCGGCTCACCGCCGGCATCCTGGATCGCCTCGTCGTAGCGGGTCAGGACCTCCCGCGCCTGCTGCCGCAGCGGCTCCATGCTCTCCGGTTTCCCGACGGCAGGATCGCCACCGGAACGGTCGGGCATCAGCCCGCAGCCGGCCATCAGCGCCATCGCCGCGCAACCCAGCAGGAATCCGTGTATGAGCCTCCCACGCATGCCCCTTGGACGTACGGCGTGAGGCCCTGGTTCCGGTTGTCCCGGCTCAGTCCGGCGTGCCGCGCGCGCATCACCGGCCGTTGTCAGAGGCAGCGCATAGCGTGAGGCCGACAACCGGCCGAAGGAGCTTCGATGCTTGATCATCTGTCCATTCAGGTCCGCGACGTCGCGGCCAGTGCCGCCTTCTACGACGCCGTGCTCGCTCCGCTCGGGGGCCGGCGGCTGCTGGAGTTCCCGAACGTGATCGGCTACGGCCGGGAGCGTCCCGAGTTCTGGCTCGGCCCGACCGGAGCCGCTGACACCGCCCGGGAGACGCACGTGGCCTTCACGGCCGACACCCGAACCGCCGTGCGGGCCTTCCACGACGCGGCAGTGGCGACCAACGCGGAAGTGCTGCACGCACCGCGAGTCTGGCCCGAGTACCACGCCACCTACTTCGGCGCGTTCGTCCGGGACCTGGACGGGAACAACGTCGAAGCCGTCTGGCACAAGCCGGAGTGACCATGGAGCAGCGGATCAGTCTCGTCACCCTCGGCGTCGCCGACCTGCCGCGGGCCCGGGTCTTCTACGAGCGGCTGGGCTGGCGCGGCCAGGAGGTCGAGCAGACGGTCTTCTTCCAGGCCGGCGGCTCGGCGCTGGTGCTCTGGGACCGCGCCAAGCTGGCCGTCGACGCAGGCGTCGACGATCCCGGTGGCAGCGGGTTCGCCGGGATGACCCTCGCCCAGAACGTCCGTTCGCGTGCCGAGGTCGACGAGGTGATGGCCGCCGCAGCCGCAGCCGGAGCGGAAGTGACGCAGCCGGCCCGGGAGACGTTCTACGGCGGGTACGCGGGCTGCTTCGCGGACCCGGACGGGCACATCTGGGAGATCGCGTGGAATCCCGGATTCCCGCTCGCGCCGGACGGCACCCTCACCGTCCCCGACTTCGGTGCCACGGGGTGAGGACGGCAACCCCCTGACCTCGGCACCAGCGGGTGACCCGGAGTCAGGGACGGCGGGTCTCCGGCGTCAGTTGTCGCGCGGGCAGAGCAGCGGGTCCAGCAGCGGTAGCCGGATCGGGTCGAGGCAGATGGTGAGCAGGCGGTCGTCCTCGTCGGCGGGCGCGCTGCTGGGCTCGGGTGAGGAGGTCGCCGGCGGGGGCGGGCTGCTGCTCGGCGGCTTGCTCGGTGCCGGAGCCGGGCTCGACGGTGCTGCCGTGCTGGGCGGGGCGGTGGGCGTCGCGGCGGTGGTCGGCGGCGCCGCGTCCGGGCGCGAGCCTCCGCCGGCGCCCCCGGTCGCCGGCCGGTCGGTCGAGCCGGCGCCCGTCGATCGTGCCGGTCCGGTCGGGTCGCCCTCCGGCCCGCCACCTGAGGTGCCTCCAGGTGCCGGGCTCGTGGGCGCGACCGCCCCACCGCCGGGTGAGCCGGGCACCGGGGCGAGCGTCGGGATGACGGCGCCGATCCCCATTGGCGGGTCGAAGTCGCTCCTGACGCCGGACTCGGCCCGGTACTGCGGGGCGCTCTCCCCCGACCCGTACGCGCCGGCGGTCAGCGTCGCGAACGCGGCGGCGGCGACGGCGGCGACGGCCGCGGCACGGCGGTCGGGTCGCCGTGCGGTCAGCGGCGCCTGCCACGGCTCGACCGGCACCGGCGGCATCGGACGATTGCGATGGTGGGCGGCCAGCAGATCGTCGAGTTCCGCGACGACGGCGCCGCGCTCGTTCCGGGCGGAGGCGAGGGCCAGGGCGAGGTAGAAGCGGGTGTTCGCGACGACGACCGTCGGCACCCGCAGGCCGGCCAGCCTGCCCGGCCGCCTCGGGTGCAGGAGGGTGAGCGGCACGTCCGGGTGGTGGGCGGGTGCGTCGAGATCCTCGTACCACCACTCGCGACGGACGTCGCGGCCGGCGAACGCCACGCGGTGGCTGGTGACGATGGCGACGCCGGCGTCCGCGACCCGCAGGCCCTTCGGCAGCGTACGGCTCGACGGGTCGTGCGGTCCGACGCTGAGCGCGGGCTGCGGCAGTCCGGGTACGTGCCGGGCCACCACCTCGACCAGCTCCGCGGTGGGGATGATCCGGAAAACGAGTTCGTACGGGTCGAGTTCCACGGGCAGTCCGGTGCGGGGTTCGGTGCAGCCGAGGAAGGTGGCCGCCTCGATCCGTTGCCGGGTCAACTCGTCGGCGCGGTGACGCCACGTCTCGAGTTCGGCGTGGTGGGCGCGGCGGCGACGGTCGTTCTCGCGGTCCGCCCAGGCGACCCGCCAGGTCGGCAGCGCGGTCGCCGGTACAAGGGTGCCGGGTGATGTGGTGGTCACGGGCGGTACAACCGCTCGCGTGGACGACAGGAAACGCGCCAGGGATCGATGCTTCCCTTTATTCCGGTAAGAGAGATTTGGGCTTCACGCCGCACTGTGTCAGGAGATGACCCGTTGTGGGTACGCCGCCGCCTCCCGGGTCCACTGCTCGGCCGCCACGGCGAGAGCGTCGGCCGAGACGGTCAGCGCGAGCGGGTACACCGCGGTCAGCGGGCGGCGCATCCACGGCGGCAGCGACTCGTAGGAGAACTCGACGGTCAGCTCCATTCGCCGGCGCCGGATGACGCGGGTACGGAACGCGAGGTTCGGTTCGGCGAACCGCAGCTGCGCGGGCAGCGCGGTGGGCGAGGCGCCCAGCTCGGCCTGCAGGCGCAGCCAGTCGGCGAGAATCCCCGCCTCGGCCACGGTCAGGCACGGATCGCAGTGCGACCAGGCCTGGCCGTCCGCGGTACGGGCATCCGCCTCGATGAGGAGCCAGTCGTCCCAGTCCTCCGCCTGCTCGACATCGACCGGCGGCTCGACGCCCGGCTGGTAGCCGACCGGCCGGAGCCTCAGCCGCGCACCATCGTCGGAGCGTATCTCCATAACCGCATCATGTCGGATGGAGACCTCATTAATGAACAAAACGGACACATGATCAGCCGGGGTCAACTCGCAGCGCCGATCTCCCGGCAGCCCCGAGGACGCTCGGGGATGGCGATTCCGGGCACGTTCCGGGGAAGCCCGGATGGCCCGCCGAACGCCATCCGATCAGGCTGAAACAATGACTGTAGCCAATGCCCGAGTCACTCTACGGCCCGTGCCCCGGATGCGGCTGGCCGCCGCCACCGCGCCGCTCCTGCTCATGTTCTACGGGGTTTGCCGCCTGGCCGACGGCCTGGACGGCGACCGGGGACCCGGCTGGGCCTGGAACATCGGCCACACCAGCTTCCTCGTCTCGATCGTCGCCTTCGCCGTGCTGGCCGTGGAACTTCGGCGGATGCTGCTGGGCACCAAGCCGCAGCCGCGTACGCTCACCGAGATCGCCACCGGCGCGACGCTGGTCGGCGCCGCGGGCTTCCTCTGGGTGATCCTCGGCGACCTCTTCGCCGGGTTCGCTGATGCGGCACCCCTGCCGGATCCCCTGTTGACCGCCGGGCCACTGCTGTTCCAACTCGGACTGCTGACGCTGCTCGTCCAGGCCGCCACCCTCCGGCCCCGCCGGTTGCCACGCTGGGCTCCGCCGCTGGTCCTGGCCGGCTTCCTGGCGCTCGCGGCGAACCTCGACCTGCTGCCGGTCGGCGCCGCGCTCGTCTTCGCCGGCCTGCTACCGCTGCGCGCGCACACCGACCCTTACAGCAGGCCCGATCGCGACTAGAAGGCATCGACGGTGGGGCCTCTCGCGTGCGACCTCTTTGCCGGCCCGCTACCCAAACGACCTGCGGCGGCTACGACCGTGAGCCTGATACCTCTGAGGCATATTTATGCCTCAGAGGTATCAAGCCTGAATTCGCCTACTGTCCGGGAAATCCTGCGCGGCCTGCCGCGACCGCCCACCGGCCCGAAGAGAGCCTGGTCAGGTCCACACCGTCCGGCGCACGCCACGGTGTTCGGCGCACGCGTTCCGGTAGCCGCCGGTCAGGCTCACCACACCGTCGCGGCACTGCACCAGATAACCCCGGCCGGCCCAGAACTCCTGGGCACAGTCGAAGTGGTCGCAGATTTCGGCCGCGGGCTTGCGGATTCGGTTGCCGCCGCAGAAGTCGTACCCCATCGGATTCTGCGGAGCGCCGCAGAGCCGCTCCCGGCGTGGTGTCGGTGACGGGCTGGTGCGCTTGGGTCGGGGCGACGCCAGGGCCGGCGCCGAGGCCACCGTCTCGGCCTTGACCGGCGCGGGTGCCGCCGGACGGGCCGGCGGCGCGGCGTTCGCGGTGGTGACGGGGGTGGCGGCGATCGCCACCTCAGCGCCCGGGTCGGACGGCCCCGACTCGATGAGCGCGGCGGGCACCAGCACGGCGATCGCTGCGGCGACCGCGACCGTGCGCCGGCCGCCGGGCACCAGGCCGGAGAGCCGAGCCTGCGCGGGCGTGGCGACGGCCGGCCGTATCGGCTTGAGCTCCGCGTGCTCGGCGGTCAGTTCGTCGAGCTGCGTGAGCACCGCGTCGCGCTGCTCGATCGCGTCGGCGAACGCCAGGGTCAGCTTGAACCGGAAATCGGCCGCCGCCTCGACGGGCAGCAGCACGCCGGAGGTACGGCGCCGGTCGAGCGTCTGGATCAGCGTGACCGGTGCCGCTGGGTCGTGCGCGAGGCCGGTCATCTTCCCGTACGCCCAGTCGCGCCGACCGCGTCCGCCGAGCAGCACCAGGCGGCGACTGGTGACGACGGCCATCCCGGCGTCGGCGACCCGCACCCCGTCCGGGCGGCGGGGCCGAAGCGACGCCACCTCGGCTCGGACGGCCAGGTCCGGCGCGGGCAGCACGCCGGTGTGCCGCACCTCGACCAGCTGTACGGCGGGCCACACCCAGCAGACCACCTCGTCGGGCGAGAGTTCGAGCGGCAGGCCGCCACCGGCGGCTGCGGAGCCCTGGAAGTCGGCGGCGAGCGCGCGCAGCCGGCGCAGTTCGTCGTCCCGCCGCCGCCAGTCGGCCTCGGCGCTGCGGTACGTCCGGTGCCGGCGCTCGTTCTGCCGGTGCACCCAGCGGTACCGCCAAGTGGAACCCGTCGAATCAGTCCTTGCCATGCCGACTCCTTCGCCGTGCAGGCCACCAACCGGGGTGTCACAGGTGTTAACTGCGGCGGCGTTCGGGCCGCATCCGGCAACGTGGACGAAATGTCTGATCGGCGGAGCAACATGGACGATAGGGCGGTTTTGTCGCTGTAGTTCGTCCGGTCCGGGCGTGTCGCCCGACACCGGCGGCCCCGGACGCGCCGCGCCCGCCGGCCCGAGGCGGGTCCGGCGGGCGCGTCAGTCGGCGGGTCAGTGGCCGCGGCCCTCCCCCACCCGGTACGTGCGCAGGTTCGGATCGGCCTTGATCTGCGCCTCGGTGTACTTGATGGTGTCCCAGCCCTTCCGTGAGTAGAGCTCGGTCTGGTCCGCGTACCAGGGCGAGTTCGGGTTGGTCGACTGCGAGTAGGTGAGGATCTGCCGCCCCGACGGGCCGTTCGGACCCAGCTCGACGGCCATCACGAACGAGGACCCGTGCACCACCTTCGGATAGCCGACACCCGGCACCCGGTTGTTGACGATCATGTTGAAGATGCCTGCCTCGGCGCGTCCGCCGTGGATCGGGATACGCCGGTCACCGCGCGGTTCGGTCTGGACATCGCCCAGCCGGGCGTCGAGCGCGATGCCGTCGAGGCGGCGCACGGCGTCGGCGAGCGCCGTCAGCACCCGCGGGTCGGCGGCGGCCAGCCGCCTCGGCGTGCGTACGGGATCGCCGACCGAGAAGGCGTCGGCGAACCGCAGGCCGCCCGCGAGGACGAACTCGGTGAACAGGTGCGCGCCTCGGCTGTTCAGGTCGGCGTGCAGATCCCACCGCCTGAGCGTGGCGCAGGCGTCGCGCAGGTCCACGGTCGTGCCGTCGGAGGCGGAGGCGGAGGGCTGGGCGGTGCAGAGCGCCACCAGGTCGTCGCGGACCAGTTCACCGCCGTACACCCGGTTGCCGAAGACCGTCTGCCACAGCCGCTCGGCGGTGAACCCGCGCCCGGGCAGTCCATCCGTGCCGGCCAGCCGCTGCTGCACCTGGTCGAGCCCGAGCCGGGTACGCAGGCTGCGCGCAGTGCCCTCGTCACCGATGATCCGCGGGTAGCCCTCGAGCGGCGCCTTCGGGTTCGCCAACCAGTAGCTGTCGTTGGAGTTGGTCACGTAGTCGCTGCGGAAGCGGACCGGAAGGCGCGCCGGGCCGAGGATTCCGGGCACGGCGGCGTCCCGGTCGGAGCCGAGCGCGCACGCCGACCGCGAGCCGTCGAGCACGGCCTGGCCGCTGCCGGCGTACATCGGCTGGAACTCGGCCGGAATACACGCGGCGGCCAGCGCGTCGGTGACCCGGGGAATCACCGAGTGGTCGGCGTAGAGCGCCTCGCCACGCGCGTCGGCGGCGATCACGTTCACCCACGGCAGGAACTGGTAATGGTCGAGCACCCGCTTCAGGTCCCGTACGTTCGAGGCCCGGCCCATCTGGAGCCAGCCGTCGAAGGCACGGTTGTTGGTGGCGTTGACGTCGGTGATGGCGTACGCGGTGCTCGTCGTCCAGTCGAAGGTGCCGGGCACCACCACGACCGGCCCGTAGTGGGTGTCGTGGAAGGTCCGGCTGATCGGGACGAGCCGGCCGTTCGCCCCGGGTACCTGGGCGGTGACCGTGCGGGTGGTCATCTTTCGCGGCTTGCCGTCGAGGTAGTACGAGGTCGGATCGCCGGGGACGAGCGCGAGCCGGTGCCAGACGAAGCGGCGCGCCGTCGAGACGGTGTGGCTCCAGGCGATGCTCCGGTTGTGTCCGATCTCGATGATCGGGTCGCCGATCAGCGACGCGCCCTCCACGTCGTACCGGCCGGGCACCTTCAGGTGCATCCGGTAGAAGCGGTCCGGACCGTCCCACGGGAAGTGCGGGTTCGCGAGCACCATTCCGCCCCGGTTGGCGGTGGCCGCCTCACCCAGCCCGTACGCGTTGCTTCCGATGCCGGCGGTCGTGCCGTCGGCGGCGGCGAGCACCGCTGCCGCGCCCGGGGCGTCCTGCACGGCCGCGGGTCCGGTGGCGTCCGGCGGGGCCGCCGCGACGATCCCGTCCAGCATCGCCGCCGAACTGGCCCGGACCATGCTGGCCCAGCTGGTACGCCAGACGTCCAGCTCGGTGAGGGGGCGCACCCAGGCCCGGCCACGGCACGCCGGATCGGTCAGCTTCGCCACGCCGACCTTGCGCAGGTAGGAGTTGTAGCCGGCGGCGAAGCCACGCACCAGGTCGCGGATCTCGTCGGTGGGCGCGTGCACCCCGTCGCGGCGGCCGACGAGCATCCGTTCGACCGTCCGGTCCGCCATCGCCTTGCGGTAGAACAGGTCGCTGCGCACGTTCGCGTCGGTGGGGCCGCTCGCCCCGAACCACCGGGACCGCTCCCCGTTGACCGTCACCGCCGTGTCGGCGATGACGCAGATGTTGTCCTCGGCCTGCACGTAGCCGGCGCCGAAGCCGAGGCCGGCGAAGTTCGCCGCGGTGATGTGCGGCACCCCGTACGAGGCGCGGCGGATCTCGGCGGAGTAGCCGCGATCGCGCTGGTGCGCACCGGCCGGGACGCTGCCGAGCCCGGTGACGATCAGCCCCAGGGCGGCCACCGCCGCACCGAGGCGTACTGAGGTTTTCATCGATTCCTCCCCCGTGCCGGACCCCCGCACCTCACTGTCCGAGGGACATTCATGATGATCGCTCATTCTGGTCGCCGGCGGGACCCGCGTACAGCCCCACGCCGCCGAACGGCCGGCCGGCTACCGGCCAATGCCCGGCCTGACCAGCGGTGATCGCCCTCCGTGACGGCCGACTCCTCGGTAACGTCAGCCGCAGCCGGACTCGCCACCGCCGGCGCAGGAGGGAGTTGACGTCGATGGCCGGGTCGGGCGACGCCCCGCCGGTGGTGCTCGGCGTGGACATCGGCACCACCAGCACCAAGGCCGTCGCCTACGACACGACCGGACGGCAGCTCGCCAGCAACTCGGCCGGCTACCCGTTGAGTGAGCCGCAGCCCGGATACGCCGAGCAGGATCCGCAGCGCATCCTGGACGCGGTCGTCACGTCGGTCCGCGCCACGGTGGCCGAGCTGGACCGCCCGCCCGCCGCCCTGTCGTTCGGCACCGCGATGCACAGCCTGATCGGGCTGGACGGTGCCGGCGCCCTGCTCACCCCGTCGGTCACCTGGGCCGACTCACGTGCCAGCCGGCAGGCCGAGCGGCTGCGCGCCGTACCTTCCGGGCTCGCCCTGCACCGGCGAACCGGCACACCGATCCATCCGATGGCCCCGCTGCCGAAGCTGCTCTGGTTCGCCGAGCAGCAGCCGGCGCTCTTCGAACGGGTCGCCCACTGGGTGGGGATCAAGGACTGGGTGCTGTTGCGGCTGTGCGGGATGCTGGTCACCGACCAATCCGTCGCCTCCGGCACCGGCCTGATGGACATCCACCGGCTCGACTGGGACACCGAGGCGCTCGCGATCGCCGGGATCACCGCGGAGAAGCTGCCGCAACTGGTCTCCACCACCGCCGTGCTGCCCCGGCTCACGGCCGAGGCGGCGACCGCCACCGGACTGCCCGAGCGCACCCCGGTGGTGGTCGGCGCCGGCGACGGGCCGCTGGCCAACCTGGGGCTCGGCGCGGTGCACCCCGGCATGGTGGCCTGCTCGATCGGGACCAGCGGCGCGATGCGGGTCATGGTGGAACATCCGGGCGTCGATCCGCTCGGCGGGGTGTTCTGCTACGCGCTCACCGAGAACCGCTGGGCGGTCGGCGGCGCGATCAACAACGGTGGCATCGTGCTGAGCTGGGCCGGCGACGCGCTCGCCCCGGAGCTGGGCGCGCACGCCGAGGACGAGCTGGTCGCCCTGGCCGCCCGCGCGCCCGTCGGCTCCGGCGGGCTGATCATGCTGCCGTACCTGCTCAGCGAGCGCGCGCCGCACTGGAGCGCGCTGCCCCGCGGCGCGTACGTGGGCCTGACCCACGGGCACCGCCGGGAGCATCTCGTCCGGTCCGCCATGGAGGGCGTCTGCCAGCAGCTCGCGCTGGTGCTCGCCTCGGTACGCTCCGCCGGCAACGAGGTACGCGAGGTCCGGGCCAGCGGCGGGTTCGCCCGCAGCGGGCTGTGGCGGCAGATCCTCGCCGACGCGCTCGGCGTCTCGGTGGCCTTCCCGGCGGGGCACGAGGGATCGAGCTTCGGCGCGGCGCTGCTCGGCATGCAGGCGCTCGGGCTGATCCCCTCCATCGACGTGGCGGCCGACCTGGTCCGGATCGAGGAGATCATCCAACCCGACCCGGCCGCCGCCGCCACGTACGCGACGCTGTTGCCGCTCTTCGCCGAGCTGTACGACGCGCTGGTGCCGACGTTCACCTCGCTGCGCCGGCTGGCGCCCAGCCTGCCCCCGGAACCCATCCCCACCCCACCCCCGATGTGATCGGCGAACCCCTCGACCGCCCGGCCGCTGCCTGGGTTCGCCGCTCGGACGGGTGACCCGAGCCGCGGCGACGGCGTCCGCCGCCCGGGCTTCATATCGTACGAACGTGAAGAAAACCGACAAGAAGGTCTCATCTTCCCGACGGCCCGCGTGGCGCGTACGCCTCACGAAGCTGGCCGCCACGGGCGTCGTCCTCGCCCTGCTGCCCACCGGACCGGCCATGGCCGACGGCGGCGGACCGGCCCCGACACCGGGACCGCCGGACCGGCGACCACCGGCCAGCACCCTCGCCTGGCTGGCCTTCCCGGGCGGAGTCTTCTCCGTCGACAGCGAGACCCGCACCGTGCGCTACCGGGCCTGTGACGGCGACACCGGCCGGATCGTCGACCCGGGCATGCGGGTACGCGGCCGGGTGGCCAGCGGCGAGGTCACGGTGGACGGAACCACCTACGCGTACGACGTGCCGCTGGTCGGCCGCAGCCGGGGCATCATCGAGGTGACCCGCCCCGGAGCCTGGCCGGACGGGCTGGTCGGTGAGGTCGTCACCGAGCCGCAGCCGCCCAGCGACCCGGTCGCCGGTGGCCGGCTGCTCCCGCTCACCGGGCAGCTCCAGCAGGTCGTCGACGCCTCCACCGCCAACCCGGCAGGGGTGACCGTGCGGGACCTCTCCGGTCGGTACGGCGACCAGCAGATCGCGGTCAACGGCACGTTCCGCCCGAAGGCCGCCAGCGTGATCAAACTGTGGATCCTGGTGGAGTTGCTGCGCCGGGTCGACTGTGGGCAGGTCTCCCTCGACGACGGTGTGCTGGTCACCCCGGCCCAGGTCGTCGACGGCACCGGCGAACTACAGCACGAGACCTTCCCCCAGGTGGTGACCCTGCACCGACTCGCCGAATACATGATCAAGTACAGCGACAACACGGCCGCGAACGTGCTGATCGACTACTTCGGCGGCTTCGCGCCGGTCAACGATCTGATCGACTCGATGAACCAGCGGGAGACGATCCTGGCCCGCAAGATGCTCGACACCGAGGCCGCCATGCGCGGCGAGGAGAACTACACCAGCCCCGACGACGTGGTCGCGCTCCTCGGCGCCGTCTGGGACGCGCAGATCCTCACCCCGGCCTCCCGCGACCTGATGATCGCGTTCATGGCCGAGCAGACCCTGAACACCAAGATCCCGGCCGCGCTGCCGCCCGGGGTTCCCGTCGCGCACAAGACCGGCGACCTGCCGGACACCTCGCACGACGTCGGCTACTACCTCATCCCCGGCTCGCAGGTCGCCGTCGCATTCCTCACCTCCGGCCCGATGGCCGGCGGCGACGAGACCGTACGGCGACTGGCCCGCACCGTCTACGACTACCTCGTCGAACCGCAGGCCGGCACCTTCGAGCCGTGATCCTGGCGGTCCGGCCCGGCGGACCCTCCCCGGGTACGCCGGGCCGGAACGGGGTCCACGCTCAGGCGCGGCTGATCGCGTTGGCGTGGATCGCCTCAGCCAGATACGCGGTCAGGCCGGGCGCGATGTTCTCGTAGTGCGCGGTGAACCGTTCGTCGGCCAGGTACATGTCGGCCAGGCCGGTGTGGATCTCGTACGAGCACTCGTAGAACCAGCGGCCGATAATCTGCCGGTGCTCCTCGGCCAGCTCCATCGCCTCTGGGCCGTCCTCCGGCGCGCCGGAGGACATCACCGCCACGATTCGCCGCGCCCAGTCCTCGTTCTCCCGCCTGATGCGCAGCCAGTCGTCCGTGCCGTACCGGGACACCCGCCGGTTCGACTCCGCGTACGCCTCGCTGCCGCCCCACCGCTGCTCCGCCTCCTCGACGTGCGCCTCGGGGTCGAAGTCCCCGAACACCTCGAACCGCTCCTGCGGGGTCAGCCGGATGTTCAACTTCCTCGCCTCCAATGCGAACTCGATCGCCGAGACCATCTCCTGCAACCGCTTGATCCGTACCGTCAGCAGCTCGTGTTGACGGCGCAGGTGCGCGGCCGGATCGGCCGCCGGGTCGTCGAGGATCCCGGTGATCTGCTCCAACGGGAACCCGAGCTCGCGGTAGTGCCGGATGAGCTGCAACCGCTCCAGGTCCGCATCGTCGTAGCGGCGGTAGCCGGTCGAGCCGCGCCCGCTCGGCGAGAGCAGCCCGATCTCGTCGTAGTGGTGCAGCGTCCGCACCGTCACGCCGGCGAGCTTCGCCACCTGACCCACCGTGTACGCCATGGCCCCCTCCCTTCCGGAAACCAGGCTGCCGCCTGCCGTTACGTGAGGGTCAAGCCCGATTCTGCCCGCTCCAGCAGCGAGTTCAGCTGTACCAGGCCACCGGGGCGGCCGTACCGGTAACCCTGCCCGTGCAGGCAGCCGATCGCGGCGACCGCCGCGTGCTGCCGCTCCGTCTCGACCCCTTCGGCCACCACCGACAGGTCGAACGCGTTGGCGAGCCGGGTCACCATCTCCACGGTGGCGTACGCCCGGTCGTCGTCCAGGTCGAGCCGGGCCACGAACGAACGGTCGATCTTCAGCTCGGTGGCCGGGATGCGGTGCAGGTAACTCAACGACGAGTAGCCCGTGCCGAAGTCGTCGATGGCGATCCGGATGCCCAGTTCACGCAGCTGACGCAGCCGCTCCAACACCGCCTCGCTGCCGTCGATCAGCGCCGACTCGGTCAGCTCCAGGGTGAGCGTCCGGGGCGCCAGCCCGGCGGCGGCGGTGGCCGCGGTGACCGTGGCGATCAGGTCCGGCCGGCGCAGGTGCGCGGCGGCGATGTTCACCGCGACGGTGGCCTCGGTCGGCCGGTCCCGCCAGGTCGCCGCCGCCCGGCACGCCTCGTGGATCACCCATCGGTCGATCTGCACGATCAGCCCGGTCTCCTCGGCCAGCGGCAGGAACCGCGCCGGGCCGAGCAGTCCGAGCCGGGGGTGCCGCCAGCGGACCAGCGCCTCCGCGCTGCGTACCGCCCCGGTGGCCAGGTCGACGATCGGCTGGAATTCCAGGTGCAACTGGCCCTCGTCGACCGCCCGGCGCAGGTCGGCGATCAGTTCCGCCCGGGACACCGCGGCCTCGCGCAGCTCCGGCGTGCACACCCGGTACGCCGACTTCCCCGCCGCCTTGGCCGCGTACATGGCGATGTCGGCGTCGCGCAGTAGATCGGTGTGGGAGGTGTGCTGCGGGCCGTACTCGGCGATGCCGATGCTCGCCGAGGGATGCACCCCCGCGTGTTCCTCACCGTCGGAGGGGCGCAGCGCGTCGAGCAGCCGCTCGGCGAGCCGCTCCGGCGGTGCCGACCGTTCCCCGTCGACCAGTACGGCGAACTCGTCCCCGCCGAGCCGGGCGATGGTGCCGTCGCCGTCCACGGCGCTGCGCATCCGCGCCGCCAGGCGGGTCAGCAACGTGTCCCCGGTGGCGTGACCGAACCGGTCGTTGACCTGCTTGAACCCGTCCAGGTCGAGCATCAGCACCGCCACCGGACCTTCGACGCGCAGCGCCCGCCGCAGCTGGCGGATGAACATCAGCCGGTTCGGCAACCCGGTCAGCTGGTCGGTGTAGGCGAGCGTGCGCAGCCGCGCCACCAGCCACAGGTTCTGTTTGGCGGCCAGGCCCTGCCGTACAGCCAGGGCGGCGAGCAGCCCCAGCATGCCCACGAACACCAGGTGCGGGGTCTGGCCGGTCGGCATCCGGGCCAGCATGACCGCCCCGATCGCCCCACCGACCAGCAGGTACGGCAGGGCCACCTGCCACCACGGCGGCAGCGGAGCCTCAGCGGTGTCGTCGGGATCGGTGCAGGCCGGCGGAGGCGGATACCAGGTCGCGGCGACGATCAGCAGGTAGCTCACCGGCCAGCCCACGTCGAGGAGGTGGCCGGCGAAGTAGTCGCCACGCGCGGCGAGCGCGACGTACGCCGTGTCGGCCAACGCCCGCGTCGCGAGGCTGCCGGCGATCATCGTCATCGGCCGCCAGACCGGACGCGTCGTGCCGGCCGCCGCCACCAGGACGGTCAGCTGCACCAGATCGAGCATCGGAAAGAACAGCCCGAGGGTATGTACCGGATCGGCCAGTTCCGCCGCGTCGATGTCGCGGAACACCACCACCCAGACGATCGGCACCAGGGCGAGCCCGACGATCACCCCGTCCAGCAGGACGCGGGCCCGGCCGACCGAGCTGCGCGGCGCGGTGAGCACGCAGAGCAGCGCGACGGTGCCGGCGAGGATCCCGGTGAGGTAGACCGCCGCGACGAGCGCGATGTGCGGCAACTCGCCACCGTTGAGCCGCTGCGCCGCCCAGAGCGCCCGGCCGATCGCGGCGAGCCCGGTACTGGCGGCCAGCAGCGCCCAGAACCGACGCAGCGGAGCCGGCTGTCGGCGCGCCGCGCCCACGCAGGCCGTCACGGCCCAGCCGGACACCAGCAGTGCGCCGAGGTCGCTGGCCAGGGCCGCGCCCGGCAGCGCCGCCGCCAACCAGATCGTCAACAGCAGCACGCCGCCCAGCCCGACCAGCAGCCCGACCCGACGCGGGTGGGCCGAGCCGGACGGCACTCGGCCGGTCCGGCGGCGGTCGGGCGACCCGCGGTCGGCGGACGCCGGGCGGGCGCAGGCGGGCGCCTGCTCCAGGTCCTGAGGCGGCACGCTCGCTCCGGCTCCCTCCCGTGCGGGCACCCCTGCGGCGCGGACCGCCCCGGCCCAAACGCGAAAAGCCTAGCCAGCGTTCGGGCTGCCCCGCCAGGGGCCGACCGGATGGTTCCCGATATACGCAGCGTCACCTTCGCGCGACAATGGCGGCCTGCTCGACCTTCCGGGCTCTCACCCGCCCCGCCCCGGCCGACCGCATTGACGTGCTTCCGCACCCGCCCGCGCCGCTGGGCGATCCGGGGCGCAGCAATCACGGACCGTGGTCACGACCGCGGTGTCGCAAGTGGACCGGGCGGCTCGTCGGACAATTGCCTGACCGCCCTGTCGAGCTGCCCCGGATCAGGCCCACTCCTCCCGGGGGTCACCGTCCGAGCCGGGCAGTTCACCGGAGGCAGCAGCATCGGCCACGAAACCCGGTGGGCCGCCGTGGGTCCACGGCGTCTCCTCCGGGGCGGGGAACGCCCCCGACAGCAGGTACGCATCGGACAAAGTGGTGTAGCAGAGGCGCTCCCCCACCTCCGGCACGCTGCCCGGCGGCGCGGTCAGCCCGCGCCCCATCCCGCCGGAGAGCTCCAACACCACCTCGGTCTTGCCGTCCGCGCCCGGGGTCACGAAGACCACCCGGGCCTTCTGCGACGGCCGGGCCGGGCAGTACAACGTCGCACCGACCGGCACGAGCACCGGCTCGGTGGTAACCAGCTGGATCCGGGGACGTAGCACCGGCCGCTTCCCGCTGTCGTCGACACGCTTCGGGTCGGCCAGCGTCACGTCACCGACGAACGCCTCACCGGTCAGCCGGTGCTCGGCCATCACCAGCGGATCGTCGTAGGCGCGCTGCACCGCGTACGAGGTGAGGGCCCGCTCCAGCCGGTGCAGCCGTACCGCCGCGGCCACCGCGCCGTCCCGGCGGGGTTGTGGGCCACCGCCGGAATCCACGTGCTCCGCGTGCGCGGTGAAAGCGTCTCGGTCACCGGCCCAGCGTCCCTCGACCCGAGCGCCGGGGGTCAGCCCGCGCAGCAGCCCGACGCCGCGCCACATCAGCTCCCAGGTGGGGGCGAGCTGGTCGCGCAGCAGCGCTTCGAGCTCCGCGTACGCCTCGGCACGCGCCCGCGGGTCCTCCTCCGCCTCGGCGTACGCCTCGATGGCCGGGGCGAGCCGGTGGTTGTCGAAGTCCGGATCGGTGGCCGGCCCGGCCGGCGGGTGCGTCGACGGATCCTCGGCCCGGGCGGCCGCCTCGGCGCCGGTGAGCCCGGCCGGCGGGTCGATCCAGCCGAACAGCGCCGGCAGGTGCAGGTCCTCGACCGCGCTCTGCCCGGTCGCCCAGTGCAGGGTGAGCGCGTCGGTCATCGCCAGCAGCGCCGACGAGCCGGGATGTTCGGCCCGCTCGCCGAAGAACGTCAGCCAGCGCCCGAGCAGCGGCACCGACGGATGCACCGGATAGTCCCCGTCCGGGCGGCGGAACCGCGTCGACCGGCCGAGCAGCCGCAGGAACGTGATCCCGGCCGGGTTCGGCACCAACAGCTGCGGCGCGTCCACGTACCGGTGGCGGACGTCCCGCCCCCGGTCGACCGCCACCGCCTCGCTCGCCCCCCGGTACGCGTCCAGGTGGGGCAGCACGACCGAGGCCAGCTCGGCTGCGAACGCGAAGCGTTGGCTCCGGTTACGTGGCTGCGGCACGATCAGCAGCTTCGCCTCGTCCGGCGCCGCGCCGACCAGGGCGGCCAACGGGGCGTTCGCCTCACCGGCCAGTGCGAGCGGCACCAGCACCAGTGGGCGTTCGTGCAGGTGGATGTGGCGCACGGTGGCCACCGGCTGGGCCACCCCGGCGGCGACGGCCTGCGCCTTCGCGAGCGCGCGCAGCGTACTCATGCCGGAGCGCCGAGGGCGTCGGAGCGCAACCGGGCGGCGGCGCGCAGCAGGGCGGCGGCCTCCGCCTGCTCCGGCTCGGGAGCGCGTTCGCCGGAGGCGAGCGCCATCACCTCCGCCACGGTGCCGACCCCACCGAGCGCCTCCCGGACCGGCCGTCCCATCGCAGCGCTCCGGCCACGCGCCTCGTGCCGACAGAAGTAGGACAACTCGCAGCTGGCCAGGCACTCCGGCGCGTACCGGGCCTCGACGCGGGCCAGCGCGGCGGTCAGTGTCTCCGGGTCGGCGGTCAGGTCGGCGGTGAAGTCGGCGGGCACCGCGGCCAACAGGTCGTCGAGGCGATCCATCCGGGTCAGTTGACGGCGCAGCACGAGCAGCTGCTTGCGTACGTCGAGCAGGCTCGCCACCGGCTGGTTCGCGAAGTCGAGCGGGCAGATCAGCACCACGTCGTGTGACACCAGCTCGGGGTCGTGCCCGGACGCGGCGAGCAGTTCGCGCAGCGCCAGCACGTACACCGCGGACTGGGTCGCGGCGGCCGACACCTTCGCCGGATCGGCCTGCCCGTCGATCACCGGAAAGGACTTGATCTCCACGACGTGGAACCGGCCGGCCAGCCGGGCGGCGACCAGATCCGGTTCGAGGTGCACGCGCCGCCCGGCGACCTCCAGGCTGAGCAGCGGATGGTCGAAGAGTGCGGCCGGCTGGCGCGGGCCGGTGGGCACGGCGGCCGTCAGCAGCTCGCGGGACCGGGTGTGCCGCGCGGGCAGGTCGTCGGCGGCACCGAGGTCGGTCCAGTCGGCCCGGTCGCCGGGCTCGACGCCGAGCCGCTCGGCGACCAGGCGGAGCAGTTCGGCCCCGCCGTCGGCCTTGACCTGCGCCTCGAAGGTGTTGCCGCGGGTGATGGCGAACCGGGACTGGCCGAAGCGGGCGGGGAAGCCGATTCGCTCGGCCAGGCCGGTCTTGTCGACCCCGGCGCCGTCCAGCACCGCCCGCCGGGTGCAGCCCGGGTTGCCGGTCAGCGCGGCGATCGTCCGGGCGTTGTGCCGCCGCGGCGGCACGCCGCCCCGGATGGCGGTCAGTCGCTGCTCGCTGCTCGTCATGATCCGCCAGGATAGGCCGCGATCGCACCGGCCGAGCGCAACCCGCGCCGGCCGGGACCGACGTCTGCCGGCCGCCGGGCCACCGTCGGCCGATACCGAGGTGCCGGCCTGCGGCCACCTGACCTTCGGCACCGTCCGCCATGTTTACCGATCGCTATACTCGGCGAGCGGGTCAGGACGAGGGAACTGCGGCCTGGAACGGTGCGCATCTCGTTCGTCTTCGCCCCATGGCGGTCCAGCATTCTCCTGGTCGCCGGAGACAAGGCTGGACAGTGGAAGACCTGGTACCAGCAGGCCATTCCGCTGGCCGAGCACTGGTACGCGGTCTACTTGAAGGAGCGCGCACAGCAGGAGGGGGACCGGCATGAGCGGTCATGTGCGTTGGCAGGACATCCGGGCTGAGTATGTGCGACGCGCGGGCGGCGAGGACGCGGTGCAGGCCGGCAAGGACGAGCTCCTCGCGCAGGTGGTCGGCCACCGGCTCGCGGAGATACGCCGAGCTCGGGGATTTACCCAGCAACAGATCGCCGACCGGATGGGCATCACCAAGGGCAGAGTGTCCCAGATCGAGCAGGGCCGGATCTCCGGCCAGGACGTCGTGGCCCGCTACGCGGCCGCACTTGGCGGACGGCTGCACCAGGCCATCTACTTCGACGACGGCGACATCGCCGCGATCGCCTGAGTGCCCGCTACAGCAGCTCTGCGCAGGATGCCCGCCGGCTCGACACGGGCTACGCGGTTAGGCAGCCGCAGCAGGACCAACGAGGTGGAGGTGTCCCGACGGCTCGGGACACCGTCACCTCGGCGCAGCGGGTCAGCCGGCGGTAATCACCGTCTCGGGCTCGGCGCTCGGCTCCTCGGTGAGCCACATCGGCTGCCAGTCCGCCAGCTCGTTGTAGCGGCGCAGCTCGTACAGGCCGCTCAGCGATCCGGCCCAGCCCGCGTACGGCGGGTGCGCCTCGTCGAAGCCGCTCTGCACGAAGGTGAGCTTGGTCTTCCCGTGGGACTCGGCCAGCTCCCAGGTGGTGACGCCGATGGGTCCCCAGTCGACGGAGACCTTGCGCCCCGGGTCCAGGTCGACGACCTTCGCGGCGTGACCCGACTCGAAACCACCCATGGCGTAGCGGCCGCCGACCCACGGCTCGATGCCGATCGGGTGGCCGAACCAGGCGCTGGCCTGCTCGGAGTCGGTCAGCGACGTGAACACCTTGGCCATCGGCGCGTCGATGAGGATCTCGCCGCGCATCTCGGTGGAGGTGAAGTCGATCTTCGGTAGCAGCGGCGCGCCCTCCAGGTGCAGGGCGAGGTTGGCGGTGGAGAGGCACCAGTACGTCTGCAGCACCCCGCGGATCGCGCCGCTGATCACGTCGGCGAAGTCCCAGTGGCTCTGGCTCAGGCTGAGGATCGTCGAATCGGCGCTCTCGGCCCGCAGCCGGAACTCGGTGGTGGTCTCCACCCCGTCGAGCGTCCACGCGAAGCGCAGCGTCTCGTCGTCGACGTGCAGCGGGCGCTGGCGCGGCGCGTCACCGTCGGGGGTGTAGCGGCCCCAGAACTCGTACCGCTGGGGCAGCTCGACCTCGGCGTGCTCGGCCAGCCAGACGCGCAGCTCGGCGGCGTCGGTCAGGGCCTGGCGAACCGCCTCGATCGGGGCGGCGAGACGGGCGTGCAGCTTCATCGGTTCACTCACGGTCTTTCCCCTTCGGGTAGCAGGCCACGGCGAGCTTGAACGCGTCTCCCTCGGCGCCGCCGTAGCGGGTGAAAAGGTCCTGCAGAGTGGTCTGCAGGTCGTGCAGGAACTGCTGGCGTTGCTCCGCCGGCACGCGGATCTCGCCCGACACCCCAACCGAGGGCAGTTCGGGCGCGGCCCGGTCGAGGGCGGCGATGTCGGCCTGGACCTCCTCCATGAGATCGAGGAGGTAGCCCAGGCTGAGCTCGTCGCGAGCCCGGCGCAGCCCGATGCGGCCCACCAGCCGGGGTGAGAGCCAGTAGGACCGGGCGGCGGCCTGGTAGATGCCCTCGGTGATGCCGCGGACCTTGCGCTCGGCGACCAGGTCGACGAGGCCGGCCGCGACCAACTGCTTGACGTGGTAGTAGACGCGCTGCGGCGTCTGCTCCAACCGGGCGGCCACCTCGGTGCAGGTGCGCGGCTCGGCCAGCTGCCGCAACACCTCCACGCGCTGCGGCTTGAGCAGGGTCTCGGCCTGCTCGATCTGTTCCAGGTACAGGACATCTCTCATGGCAAAATCAGTTTGTACGTACAAAATTTGTTTGTCAATCGGTTCGACGAAAGGCCGCGCGTGTCGCGCGGCCTTTCGTGGGACGTGCGCCTACTTGGACGGCCGCAGGTCGGCTCCGGCCGGCACCTCAACCTTCACCGGCACGCCGTAACCGGACAGCTCGATGACCACGCCGAGGTGGTACGTGTAGTCACTGCCGCGGATGCTCGTCTCTGCCGTACGGGCGTAGGTGACCTTCGCGATCCGGTCGTCCGCGCCGATCGTCACGTCGCCCACGAATTCGTCGGCGAGGATTCCGTCGGAAGCGTCCTTCACCGTGACCCCGAAGTGATAGACGCCGGCGGCCTTCTCCGTCACCGTGGCGCCAGCCCGGCGCAGCAGCCGGAACAGCTGCTGGGGATCCGCCGAGGCACCCAGGCCGCCACCCATCGCCATGTCGTAGTCGAGGTTGTCCTGCTTCCCCGGGTGCTTCCTCCAGAAAATCTTCCCGCTGTCGAGGTCCGCACCGTCCCGCGCCCCGGTGTAGCGGACACCGTTGACCAGCCGCTCGTGCTCGTAACCCGCCGCGATGACAGGCCGCAGCTTCCCGTTGTACGGCGATTCGAGGTAACCGGTGGCCGTCGTCGGATCGAACGCCCCCGTGGTGACCCAGCTTTCGCTCGCCGTCTCGGGCAGCTCCCCCTCCGGTGGCGCCTCGTCCTTCGAGGTCGTCGTGACCTTCACCCGGTAGCTGATGTTCTCGCTGGCCGCGGCCGCTGCGGCGAGCCGCAACTGCGGCGAGTCGGCACTGGCCGCCGGAGGCCGTTCGGCCAGCGGCCCATGCGGCCTCTCCGCGCCTTCGGGGGCACCGGCACCGATGGTCGCGACCGTGGCCAATGCCCCCACCACAGCGACCACGCCGGCGGCGTACGCCGTCCGGTGCAGAGCGACGCGCCGCCGGTGCCGCCGGGCGGCGTCTCCCAGGACGTCACGACTGAACACCAGACCGCGGACCTCGTCACGCATGCCAGTGGTCAACTGATCCTCAAGATTCGTCTTCATCCGCCTGCTCCCTTCACAGCTGCGTCCTCGAGAACCCAGCCGGCCGTCAGCTCACGCAGCCGGGCCAGCCCCCGCGAGGCGGAGGACTTGACCGTGCCGACCGAGCAGCCGAGCAGGTCGGCGGCTTCCGCCTCACTGAGCTGCTCCCAGTAACGGAGCGTCAGAACGGCCCGCTGCCTGGGCGGCAGCTCGGCCAGGGCCTGGATGAGCGCCTGCCGGACGTGCAGAGCGTCCGTCCCGTCCGGCTGACTCGGCGGCTCGACCTCGGCCAGCACCTCCGGCCGCCGCCGGCGCAGCCGCCACCGGTCAACCGCGAGGTGGTACAGCGTGCGCCGCAGGTACCCCTCCCGGTCGCCGTGCACGCGGTTCCAGTTCCGCATCAGCCGCTCCAGTGCCGCCTGCACGAGGTCCTCACCGGCGACACGGCTGCCCGTCAGCAGCACCGCCGTCGCGAGCAGCGCGTGGCCACGTTCGGCGACGAGGACATCCAGCCCTTCGAAGCGTTCCTTCCGCCGCACCGGTTCTCCTTCCGTCCCCAACAAGGACGACGGCGGTCACCCGAAGGTTGACTGGCGCACCGGGCCGACGATGTCAGCGAACCGAACGACGAACGGCCGCGCGGATGGCGCGGCCGTTCGTGGGGATCAGGCGCGGGTCAGGGCAGCCAGTCCGGGCGCAGCGGGTAGCCGTTGCTCCCGTCCGGGTTGTTGCGGGTGGCCAGCACCTGGTGCAGCTGGATGTTGTTGCGCTCGAACGCGAGCCGCGACCCGGCCATGTAGAGCCCCCACACGCGCGCGGTGCCGGCGCCCACCTCGGAGACGCAGAAGTCCCAGTGCTCGACCAGGTTGCGGCACCAGCCCGCCAACGTCAGCGCGTAGTGCTGCCGCAGGTTCTCCTCGTGGTGCACCTCCAGCCCGGCGTCGTGCACCTCGCTGATCACCCGGCCCGGCCCGGCCAACTCACCGTCCGGGAAGACATACCGGTCGATGAACGCGCCGGAACGGTGCGGAGCCCGGTTGTCCGCCCGGGTGATGCAGTGGTTCAGCAGCCGCCCGCCCGGGCGCAGCCGGTCGCGCAGCGCCCCGAAGTAGGCCGGGTAGTTCCGCACCCCGATGTGTTCGGTCAGGCCGATGGACGAGATCGCGTCGAACTCCTCGGTCGGCGCGTCCCGGTAGTCCATGTGCCGCACCTCGGCCAGCTCGCTCAGGCCCTCCCGCTCGATCGCCGCCTGCGCCCACTCGGCCTGCGCCTTCGACAGCGTCACACCGAGCGCCTTGACGCCGTACTCGCGAGCCGCGTGCCGGACCATCCCACCCCAGCCACAGCCCACGTCGAGCAGCCGCATCCCCGGCTTGAGCGCCAGCTTCGCGGCGACCAGCTCGTACTTCGACGCCTGGGCCTGCTCCAGCGTGTCGTCCGGAGAGCGGAAGACCGCACAGGTGTACGTCATCGACGGGCCGAGCACCCGCTCGTAGAACGCGTTCGAGACGTCGTAGTGGTGCGAGATCGCCGAGCTGTCCCGGTATCGGGAGTGCCGCAGCCCGCCCATCACCCGCTTCCAGCGCGGCTGTGCCTCCTGCGGCGGGGCCGGCGGCGGCCGCAGCCGCTCCCAGCCCAGCCCCCGCACCAGCGTCAGCGCCTCGCCCAACGCCGGCATATGCAGCCGCACATCGTCCCTGAGCACCCGGAACGCCTCGTACGGGTCGCCCGGATGCACTCCCTCCAACCCCAGGTCGCCGCTGACGTACGCGCGGGCCATCCCCAGGTCACCCGGAGCGGTGAGCAGATAGGACAGCCCCCGCTCGGAGCGGACGGCCAGCGTGATCCCGGCGTCGGCCGGACCGACGGCGCTGCCGTCGTAGCCCGTTATCCGTATCGGCAGATCACCCAGGGTCACCGCGCGGACCACGTCCGCCACGGTCGTACGCGACCGCCGGCCCCCCGCCGGCGGTGTGTCGGGGACGCTTGTGGCCCCCTGGTCACGATCGGTCAGGCTCATGCTCTCGCCACCGCCTTCTCGTACAGTCCGGTGAGCCGGTGCTCCGGGTCGTAGCGGTCCCGGACGGCGCGCCACGTCGCACCGCCGTAGAGCCGCTCGAAGGAGTCCCGGTCGTAGTACGCGTCGGAGTAGAGCGACTTGTGCCCGCCCATCTCCGACACCACGCGTTCGATCAACCGGTTGGCGTCACCGTCGGTGGCGCCCTCGGCGATCGGAACGCTCCCCCAGAAACCGATGTTGACGTAGTCCTGGCCCGGCCGCAGCGGATACAGCGGCCAGGATCGGGTCGAGCCGGGACCCGCCGGCTCACGGAGTCGCAGTGGGCAGAGCCAGACCGGGGTCATCCCGACCGCGCCTGCGAACCAGCGCAGGAAGTCGGCCGTCCGCTCCAATGGGATCTCCACGTCCTGCACCACCCGTTCCCGGGCCGGCCGGCCGCGTAGCCGCTCGATCCGGGCGGCGACACCGTGGCGGTGCTCGAGCCGGACCAGACGGTGGTAGACGTCGCTGCGCCGGTAGCGCGCGGGCCAGAGCCGGCGCACCACGGGGTGCTGCACGCCGAACGCCGAGGAACACCAGAACCAGTCGGTGTCCCAGCGCCAGAGATAGTCGTACGTGGTGAGCGTGTCCCGGATGCGCCGGCGCAGCGAGCGGTAGTAGATGTCCTGCCCGGTGTAGTCGCTGGGCCGCTCCCCCTCGTCGGTGAACGTGCCGAACACCAGGTACGCCTCGCCGGGGCTGAACATCACCCCGTCCATCGCGTCCACCGGCACCCCGTCCCAGGACCGGGTGGCGGTCACCTCGGCGATCGCGTCGGTGAGCGCCTCCAGCCGGGTGAACCGTACGTTGCGCAACGCCACGTACCGCCGCACCGGCTGGAGTTCGATGCGCAGCCGGGTGGCGTAGCCGAGGCTGCCCATCGAGTTCGGGAAGGCCGCGAAGAGGTCGGCGTGTTCGCCGTCGGGGCGAGCGGTGACGATCTCGCCGGAGCCGGTGAGCACGTCCAGCTCGGTGACCGACTCGTGTGGCAGGCCGTTGCGGAACGACGTCGACTCGATGCCCAGCCCGGTGACCGCGCCGCCCAGCGTGATGGTGCGCAGCTGCGGCACCACCAGCGGCATCAGCCCATGCGGGAGGGTCGCGTCGACCAGGTGCTCGTAGGTGCACATGCCCTGCACGTCGGCCGTGCGGGCGGCCGGGTCGACCGAGATGACCCCGGTCAGCCCGCTCACGTCGAGCCCCGGCGTTCGCACCTCGGTACGCGGCCGGAACAGGTTGGAGGTGCGTTTGGCGAGCCGGATCGGCTCGCCGGACGGCACCGCCGCGTACGAGCGCCGCAGCGTCGTCACCGCACTGTCATGGTCGACCGATTCAGGATCCACACGGACCGAGCCCATGTGATCACTCTACGCCCGTTGGCCGCGACGGCACCCGATGTCCACGTTGGCCTTTTCATACTCCCCACCAGCCCGCTGCGGGTTACGGTGCACGACATGCCGTCACCCGCGCTCGCCGCCCTCGACGCCGCCGGCCTGCCGTACCGGGTTATCCAGCACGCGGCGGTGACCAGCCTCGCGGAGGCCGCCGCCGTACGCGGGGTCGAGGTCCCCGACGTGGTGAAGACGATCGTGGTGCGGCGCGGCCCCGACGACCACCTCTTCGTGCTCACCCCCGGCGGCCGCGTCGTCTCCTGGCCGAAGCTGCGCACCCTGCTCGGCGTCAACCGCATCTCCATGCCGGACGCGGCGACCGCGAAGGCCGTCACTGGCTACGAGCGCGGCACCATCACCCCGTTCGGCGCGACCACGGCCTGGCCGGTGATCGCCGACGAACGGGTACGCGGCCGGACCATCACCCTCGGCGCGGGCGAGCACGGGGTGGCCGTGGCGGTGGACGCCGACGCGGCGCTCGACGTGCTGGGCGCCACCGTCGCCGACGTCACCGACCCGGAGCCCACCCGCTGACCCGGTCTCGCCCGGCGCCCCGCGGTACGCGGCGGGACCGAGCGGTACGCGGCAGGACCGAGCGGTACGCGGCAGGGCCGGGCGCAAGATCAGTGGTCGCGAGCGGGCCGGGCGACATAGCGTGGGACGCATGCCGAAAGCCGTCTGGAACGACCTGGTCATCGCCGAGAGTGACGACACCGTCGTGGTCGAGGGAAACCACTACTTCCCCCGCTCCGCGCTGCGCGACGACCTGATCCGCGAGTCCGACACCCACACCGTCTGCCCGTGGAAGGGCACCGCGTCGTACTACTCATTGGAGCACGACGGGCGCAAGAGCGCCGACGCGGTCTGGTACTACCCGAACCCGAAGCCGGATGCCGAGATGGTCCGCGACCGGGTGGCCTTCTGGGGGGACATCCGGGTCGTCGAGTGACGTGCCCGCGGTGGGCGGGGCGGCCACGCCTCCGGGCAGGTGTCGACAGCCGAGCTCGCTGATGCGCCCAGCAGCCACGTCTCCCCGGAGCCCGATACCTCAGAGGCATTTTTATGCCTGAGAGGTATCGGGCCCGCACCCGAAACGTGCCTTGGTCGGCGTTGTTGAGGGCGGCTTCGTCGTGCCTGCCGGGACCGTTCCGGCTGACCGGCCGAGCGCGGATCGCCGCCCGCCGGTCAGCCGGAGCGCAGCATGCGCAGCTGCGCGAGATGCTTCGGCAGGTGCACGGTGGTGTGCAGGTCGAGAGTCCTGCCCCACGGCAGGACGTCGTCGACCCGCAGGTCGAAGCCCTCGCGCAGGTGGGTCTCGACCGGGGTCTGGGCAGCCGGCCCGAGCCGGTCGGTGAGCGCGCAGAGCTTCCCGCTGGTGGCGCGGAGCAGCGTGGCCAGCCCGTTCAAGCCGCCGTACTGCGCGACCAGGGCGTCCACCTGCGGGCGGTGGATGGTCTCCAGGTCGTAGTAGGCGAACGGCGAGCCGGCCAGCACCGCCTCGGTCGCCGCGAGCATCAACTCGTCGTTGGCGGCCAGATGCGCCACGATCTGCTCGGCGTTTAGCTGACCGGCGGGCGGCGCACCGAAGCCGCCCTCGTCGATCTCGGCGAGCACCTCCTCGTACGCGCCCCGTAGCCTCCCGCTCTCCACCAACCCAGTCAACCCTGCGCCGCCCCGCCGATCACGTGGTTGTGGTGGCCGGTTCACCCGGACGGGCGCCCCGCCACCCCAACTCGCGTGATCGACGACGCGCGGCGTCAGCCGCGGCGCTGGCGTGAACGCAGGTAGTCGGAGACGACGTACTCGCCGAGGTCGTCCGGATCGGGCGTGAACATCCGGCCCTTCGAACGGCGGGCCACCGCGTCGACGAAGCGGCGCAGCCCCGGGTCGTCGCCCAGCATGAACAGGTTCAGCGTCGCCCGGTACCGGGCCAGGCGGTCCACCTCGCGGATCGTCGCCTCGATCGTCTCCGGCAACGGTGGCCAGTGGAAGTACGCCTCCCCGTCCTCCGGGTCGAGGTGAGCGGTCGGCTCCCCGTCGGTCACCACCAGCACCACCGGTTCGGCGTCCGGGTGCCGGCGCAGGTGCCGGCCCGCCAGCCGGAGCGCGTGCTGGAGATTGGTGCCCTGCTCCATGTCCGGCTCGACCGCCGCCAGCTCCTGCTGGGTCAGCGGCATCGCTTCCCGGCCGAACCCGATGATCTGAAGCGCGTCCTGCGGGAACCGGGTCGCCATCAGGTGCGACAGGGCCAGGGCCGTCTGCTTCATCGGCCCCCAGCGCCCCTGCGAGATCATCGAGTACGACAGGTCCACGCAGAGCGCCACCGCCGCCGAGGCACGCCGCTCGGTCTCCACCACCTCGAAGTCCTCGACCGCGAGCTGCACCGGCACCGACGGACCGGCCCGGCGTACCGCCCGGGTGAGGGTGCGCACCACGTCCAGCGGCTGCTCGTCGCCGTACTCCCAGGGCCGGGAGGCGCCACTCACCTCGCCGGCGGCGCCCGCCGAGCGCAGGTCGTGCTGACCGCGCGGCCCGGCCGTCAGGTCGGCGAAGACCCGCCGCAGCGCGGTGCCGCCGAGCCGGCGCAGCGCCTTCGGGCTCAGCGTCAGCCCCTCGGCGTCACGGGTCACCCAGCCCTGCCGGCGCAGCTCCCGCTCCAGGTCCCGCAGCCGGCGTACGTCGTCGGCCGCGTCCCGCCCGAGCGTACGGGCGACCGCCTCCACGTCGACGTCGTCCAGCGTCGCCCCGGGATGCTCCTGGTCGAGCTGGTCGAGCAGGTCGTCCAGCTCGGCGATCTCGTCGAGCACCCCGGTCGCCTCGCCGTAGCCGAGCGGCTGCTCGCCCCGGACCCGCTCGCCCCGTCCCCAGCCCAGGTCGGGCCGGAGCGCCCGCAGGTGCGCGTCGAGCTGCGACATCTCCCCGGCCAGCTGCTGGCCGAGCGACTGCTGCATGAGCCCGGCCAGCTCCTCGCGCTGCCGGTCCGACAGGGAGCGCATCAGCCGTTCCCCGGCGGCCGCCCGGCGGGCCAGTACGTCGATCAGCTCGTCAACGTCCTTCGGCTGCTCCGGGAAGAACTCGCCGTGCCGGCGCATGAACTCGGCGAACGCGTCGCCGGTGTCCTCCGACCGGGCGTGCCGGGCCAGCAGGTCGTTCAGGTCGTGCATCATCTCGCCGAGCCGCTGCTGGGCCGCCGGGTCCGCGGTCGCGCGGACCGCGTCCCGCAGGCCGGCGAAACGCTGCCCGAGCACGTCGTCGCGGAGCCCGTCGAGGATCTGCTGGTAGGTGCGGCGGGCCTCCTCGCTGGCCCACTGGTAGCCGGACAACTCCTGCACCGCCCGCGACGTGGAGCGGGGCAGGTTGTCCAGCACCGTCTCGGCGAAGCGCGCCGCGTCGTCCTCCCGGCCGCGCAACTCGTCCCGCTCGGCCGCGAGTGCCTGGTCGAGCAGGGCCTGTGACCGGGTCACCGCCCCGTCCAGGTCACCCCGGCGCAGCGCCTCCCGGCGCATCCGCCGCGCCCGGGCGGCCAGCTCGTCCAGGCCGCGCCGCCCGTTGGGGCCCCGGCGCAGCAGGTCACGCAGCGTCTCCCGCAGGCTGCCGCCGGCCAGCACCTCGGCGCCGACGGCGTCGACAGCCTCACGTACGTCGTACGGGGGCGCGAGCGGGTCCGGTCCGCCGCGCCACTGCCCGTACCGGAACCGGTTGCCGGCCATGCTCAGCCCCGGTCGCCGTAGACGGTCCGGCCGGACTCCGTCACGTCCTTGCCCAGCCGGCGGGTCAGGTGCAGCCCCTCCAGCACGAACTCGACGCCGGCGGCGGCCTCCGCCGGGATGGGCGCGTCGCCCATCCCGAGCCGGTCCAGCACCTTCGCGAGCCCCGGCACGGTGCCCACCTGCCGCAGCAGGTCGGCGGAACCGACCAGCTCGCCGGTCTCGATCACGGTGCCCTCGGCGACCAGGTCGGTGAAGCCGGAGAGGTCCAGCCCGGCCAGCCGGGCCCGGAACGTCTCGGCGGTCGCGGTACGCAGCAGATGGGCCAGGATCTCGATCTCCCGCCCCTCCTCGCCGCTCTCGAACTCGACCTTCCCGCGCAGCGTGGACGTCACCGAGACGGCGTCGCCGATCCGAGCCACCGGGGCCTCGGGGCGGGCGACCTCGTCATCCGAGCCGGTGGCGAGCAGGGAGGCTCGGCGCAGCGCGGCGGCGGCCACGGTCTCGGCGGCGGCGATGGCGAACCGGGCGGACACACCGGAACGCGGGTCCACCGACGGCGACTCGCGCACCGCGCGGGCGAACCGGGCCAGCACCTCCAGCACGTGCTCCGGCACCTCGGCGACCAGGTCGGCCTCCTGCCGGATCAGGGCCAGCTCCAGCTCCAGCTCGACCGGGTAGTGGGTACGGATCTCCGCGCCGAACCGGTCCTTGAGCGGGGTGATGATCCGGCCCCGGTTGGTGTAGTCGTCCGGGTTGGCGCTGGCCACCAGGAGCAGGTCCAGCGGCAGCCGCAGCTGGTAGCCGCGGACCTGGATGTCCCGCTCCTCCAGCACGTTGAGCAGTGCCACCTGGATCCGCTCGGCCAGGTCGGGCAGCTCGTTGACGGCGAAGATGCCGCGGTTCGTCCGCGGCACCAGGCCGAAGTGGATCGTCTCGGGGTCACCGAGGGTCCGGCCCTCGGCGATCCGGATCGGGTCGACGTCGCCGATCAGGTCGCCCACGCTGGTGTCCGGCGTGGCGAGCTTCTCGCCGTACCTCATCGATCGGTGCAGCCAGCCGACCGGAAGGTCGTCGCCGGCCTCGGCGACCTGGGCGCGGGACGCCGGGGTGAGCGGGTGCATGGGGTGCTCGTTGAGCACCGAGCCGGCGATGACCGGGGTCCACTCGTCCAGCAGCGCCGCGAGCGAGCGGATCAGTCGGGTCTTGCCCTGGCCCCGCTCGCCGAGGAGCACCAGGTCGTGCCCGGCGAGCAGGGCCCGCTCGACCTCGGGCAGGACGGTGTCCTCGTAGCCGACGATGCCGGGGAACCGGTCCGCGCCGGTGCGCATCCGGGCGATGAGGTTGTCACGGAGTTCCTGCTTGACGGTGCGGTAGCGGTGACCGGCCGCTCGCAGCTCGCCGAGCGTGCGGGGCAGGTCGGCCGGTGGAACCGGGATTACCGGGTTGGGCGCAGTCACTCGACCCACGCTAGCGCGCGCCGGGTGGGGGTGCCCGCCTGATGGCCGGCACACCCGGCGGCGACTCCCCCGCGCCGGGGAGATCTATCGGTGCTCGCGCACGTACCCCTGGGGGTCCTTGTCGCGGAAGACCAGGTTGCGGCCGTTCTTGTGTTCGCCGTAGAAGGTCAGCCAGCGGTGGCCCAGTTCGGCCCGCAGCTCGGCGCCGGCGTGCCGGCGGAAGTCAGGCAGCGCCTCGTCCTCCTCCTCGGCGAGGTGCTCGCTGTTCTCCCGGCGGGCCCGCCACACCGCCGCCCACCACTGGTCGGAGCCCACCGGGTGCAGCTTGGACTCCGCGATCGCGTCGCGGATCTTGTTGTGGTCGCCCACCGCATCGACCGTCTCGGCCTCGCCCTCGTCACCGTGCCGCACGAGGTGCGGATAGAGGATGGCCTCCTCGGCCTCGGCGTGGATGTCGAGGTGCAGGGCGAGCGCCTCCCAGATGCCCAGCAACTCCTGCTCGTCCCGCGCGTCGTCCAGCCGCGCGAACCCGCGCCGGAACGCGGCGTGGTCATCCATGATCATGGCGGTGATGTCGTCCATCTGGCTCCCCGTTCTCTTGCCGGCGTGGTGGTCAACTCCTCGCCGGCCGGGTGGGTGACGCCGGCCGACGCGACCCGGTCACCGCCGCTCGGCGGGTCGCCGCCACCCGGCATAGGCTCATGATCGTGACCTATCTCGCCGCGGACGACCGCTACGACACCATGACCTACCGGAGAAGCGGCCGCAGCGGACTGCGGCTGCCCGCCATCTCCCTCGGCCTGTGGCACAACTTCGGCCCCGACCGCCCGTACGAGCGGCAGCGAGACATCGTCCGCCGCGCGTTCGACCTCGGAGTCACCCACTTCGATCTCGCCAACAACTACGGTCCGCCGCCGGGCACGGCCGAGGAGAACTTCGGCCGCATGCTGGCCACCGACCTCAAGCCGTACCGCGACGAGCTGGTCATCTCCAGCAAGGCCGGCTACCTCATGTGGCCCGGCCCGTACGGGGAGTGGGGCTCCCGCAAGTACCTGATCTCCTCGCTCGACCAGTCGCTGCGCCGCATGGGGCTGGAGTACGTCGACATCTTCTACTCGCACCGGTTCGACCCGGACACCCCGCTGGAGGAGACGATGGGCGCGCTGGACGCCGTCGTCCGCTCCGGCAAGGCGCTCTACGTCGGCATCTCCAACTACAACTCCGAGCAGACCGCCCGCGCCGCCGCGATCCTGCGCGACCTGGGTACGCCGCTGCTGATCAACCAACCGTCGTACTCGATGCTCAACCGGTGGACCGAGGCCGACGGCCTGCTGGACACGCTCGAGGCGGCCGGGGCCGGCTGCATCGCGTACAGCCCGCTGGCGCAGGGCCTGCTCACCGACCGTTACCTGGGCGGCATCCCGTCCGACTCCCGGGTACGCACCAGCGTCTTCCTCAACGAGAGCGACCTCGACGAGAAGCGGATGACGATCATCCGGGCGCTCGGCACGATCGCCGAGCGGCGCGGCCAGTCGCTGGCCCAGCTCGCCCTCGCCTGGGCGCTGCGTGACCCGCGGATGACCAGCCTGATCATCGGGGCGAGCAGCGTGCCGCAGCTGGAGGCCAACGTCGCGGCGCTGCGCAACCTCGACTTCAGTGCCGAGGAGCTGGCCGAGATCGACCGTCACCTCGGTTGAGCGGACCCCGGGGTGGTGTCGGTGGGGCGGGGAATCTGGGGCCGCGCCCCGGCGTTGACACCCACGGAACCGAAGACCCCACCCCGAGGAGGGTCCGAGATGAAGGTACGTAGCTCCCTGCGCTCGCTGAAGCAGAAGCCGGGTTCGACGGTGGTCCGCCGGCACGGCCGGGTGGTCGTGGTGAACCGCGCGAACCCGCAGTGGAAGGGCCGCCAGGGCTGAATTGACGCAAACGGCGCCGTCGCGAACAGCGACGGCGCCGTTGTCGTATCCGCAATGGCGCCGTCGTGAGCAGCGACGGCGCCATTGTCCGTATCCGGGCCGCGAATCCTCTCTCCAGAGCCCATAGGTGACGTTGCGGGCACGCCGCCCCGTAGGCGGCGTTCGGGGCGAGGCCGCAGCTGGAGCGGGGCCCGCCCGTTTGCCCGACTCAGGCGGTGGCGCCGCCATCGACTCAGCACGCTGACGGCAGCCTTGGAAGCGGCGTCCGCCATGTCGGCGTACGACCTCGGCGATCATTGCCGCGACCTGGTCGCTGTCGGTGACGTCGGCCGTGCCCCAGTCGATCTTGCCGCCGTGTGCCTGGATCCGCGTGGCAGCCTCGGCCAGCCCGTCGGTGGATGATGCGAGCATGCATGAAGTGACTCGGCAGAGTGAAGTCGAGGAACAACTGCGACAAGAAGTCAGAGAACTGACCGATCTACTGCGTAGCGACGCCGACTTCGGAGATCTTCGTGACCTGCTGACCAATCACGGTCTGGTCGCATCGGAAACTCTTCTGGTGGGATTTATCGGTGGCGAGGACGACAGCTCGTCCGGCGTTTTCGTAACCACCGACCTGGAATGTGTCGTCTTCGAGACGGGCTCGAACGGTCAGCTGATCCGATGGGAAAGCACGGATGATCTCAACGCGCTGACGAAGGACTTCCGGGCGGTGGCCACCGGGGTCGCCATGAGACGGACGGACGACTTCTGAGGTCCGGAACGACGAAGGGCGTCCGTCATGCCTGACGAACGCCCTGATCGCGAAGGGTGGAGCCGAGGGGACTCGAACCCCTGACCCCCACACTGCCAGTGTGGTGCGCTACCAGCTGCGCCACGGCCCCTTGCTGCTGTCCCGGTCGCCCGGGCACTGGCGAAACTATACACATGCCGGCCACCGCGGTCATCTCGCGGGGTCCCCCGGTCGCGGCCGGCGGCCGGACCCCGGCGCCGACCTGATGGGCGATCCCGACCCCAGGGCGGGCCCGCGCGTCAGTTCAGCGCCACGTCCGGCGGGAAGTGGGCCACCGCGGCCATCATCCCGCCCTGCCGGCGCAGCACCATCGGCCACAGGTCGTCGGGGCGGTCGACGAAGGCGTCACCGGGCAGGGCGTCGAGCACGAACCAGGATCCCTCTTCGATCTCCTGCTCCAGCTGCCCCGCGCCCCAGCCGGAGTAACCGGCGAAGACCCGAATACTGCCGATGTGCTCCCGCAGCCGCTCCGGGTCGACCGAGAGGTCGATCGTGCCGACCGCCCCGGAGATCTGCTGGAAACCCTTGACCCGCTTGATGGGGTGCCGCAATCGGGCCAGGCAGATCGCGCTGTCCGGCTGCACGGGGCCGCCCTCGAACAGCACGGCAGGGTGGCGGGCCAGATCGTTCCAGCCGCCGAGCACGTCGGCGACCGGCACCTCGGTGGCCCGGTTGAGCACCACACCGAGCGCCCCGCCCGGCTCGTGCGCCACCAGAAGCACCACCGTGCGGTCGAAATTCGGGTCCTTCAGCGCCGGTGTCGCGACCAGCAGCCGCCCGGTCATCGACTCCATCGCCCGCCCGCCGATCGCCTGGCCCTCTCCGTGCATCTCCACACCCGTCACCTGTGCGCCGCGGCGCAGGAATCGTCGCCACTCACGCCGGTCGGCTCCCGCGCTGTCAACGCCATGCCTGGCACCATAGCCTGCGTCCGGGATGGTGGCTAAGGTCTGAGCGGGCGGTGATCGTGCGCTGGAGAGGATGCGACAAATGAGGGCTGCGGCCGAACTCGCGGTGATCGGCGGCTCCGGTCTGTACAGCCTCCTGGACGGAGCCAGCGAGCACGAGGTGGAGACACCGTACGGGCCGCCGTCGGACCGGATCACGATCGCCGAGGTGGGCGGCCGACAGGTGGCCTTCCTGCCCCGGCACGGCCGGGATCACCGGCACCCGCCGCACCTGATCCCGTACCGGGCGAATCTCTGGGCGCTGCGGTCGCTCGGGGTGCGCCAGGTGCTCGCGCCGTGCGCCGTGGGCAGTCTGCGCCCGGAGTTCGGCCCCGGCACGTTCGTCGTGCCCGATCAACTCGTCGATCGCACCAGCGGGCGGCCTCAGACTTACTACGACACCGGCGCGGTGCACGTCCCCTTCGCCGACCCGTACTGCCCGAACGGCCGCCGTACGCTGCTCGCTGCCGCCGCGGGCCGGGAGGTCTCGGCGGTGGACGGAGGCACGGTCGTGGTGGTCGAAGGGCCACGCTTCTCCACCCGCGCCGAGTCGCGGTGGTACGCCTCCCTCGGCGGCACGGTGGTCAACATGACCGGCCATCCGGAAGCGGTGCTCGCCCGCGAGTTGGAACTCTGCTACACGTCGATCGCTCTGGTCACGGACCTGGACGCCGGGCTGGTCGCCGGTGAGTCGGTGACTCAGGCCGAGGTGTTCCGGGTCTTCGGCGAGAACACCGATCGGCTGCGGGAGGTGCTGCTGGACGCGCTCGCGGCGCTCCCGAGCGAACGGGACTGCCCCTGCGGGCACGCGTTGGCCGGCATCAAGTTGCCCATCGCACTGCCCTGAGGGCCCTCGCGGCGGCGGAGACCAAAACCACAGCGCCGACGAAACGCCCGAATCGCCTGCCCTGTGCCGATAGATTCGAAGAGGTCGGGGGCAGCCAGCCAACGCCGGCGAGCCGCAGCACGCGCCGCGACACGGAGGCAGGTGGCGATGGCAACGGTCCGGGACACTACGTACGACCTGTTGCGCGACCTCGGGATGACCACCGTCTTCGGCAACCCCGGCTCCACCGAGGAGCCGTTCCTCCAGGAGTTCCCCGCCGACTTCCACTACGTGCTCGCGTTGCATGAGGCGTCCGCGGTCGGTATGGCCGACGGGTACGCCCAGGCCACCGGCCGTCCGGCGCACATCAACCTGCACACCGCCCCGGGCACCGGCAACGGCATGGGCAACCTGGTCACCGCCTGGCACAACAAGACGCCGCTGATCGTCACCGCCGGCCAGCAGACCCGGGAGATGCTGCTGCTCGAACCCCGGTTGACGAACCGCCGCGCCGCGGAACTCACCCAGCCGTACGTGAAGTGGGCCTACGAGCCGGTCCGTGCCCAGGACATCCCGGCCGCGCTGCTGCGGGCGTACGCGACCGCGGTGCAGCCACCCGCCGGGCCGGTCTTCCTCTCGCTGCCGCTCGACGACTGGGCGCAGCCCGCCGACCCGCCCCCGCCGCTGCGCTCGGTGGCCACCCGGTACGCCCCCGACCCCGAACAGCTGGGACACTTCGCCGCCGTGCTGGCCGCGAGCCGCGCCCCGGCTCTGGTGTTCGGCGCGGCTGTGGACCGGGCCGACGGCTGGGCCCTGGCGAGCGCGCTGGCCGAGCGGCTGGCCGCCCCGGCCTGGTCGGCCCCGGCACCCGAACGGGCCGGCTTCCCCGAGGACCATCCGCACTACCGGGGTGTGCTGCCGTTCGCCATCGGTCCGCTCGCCGAGGCACTCAAGGGGCACGACACCGTACTGGTGGTCGGCGCTCCGGTCTTCCGCTACTACCCGTACGTCCCTGGCTCCTACCTGCCCGACGGCGCCCGGCTGCTGCACGTCACGGACGACCCGGACGAAGCCGCCCGAGCACCGGTCGGGGACAGCCTGCTTTCCGACTCCGGACTGGCCCTGGCCGCACTGGTCGACCTGCTGCCGGCGGCGGACCGCCCCCCGCCGGAGCCCCGACCGGCGCCGACGCCGCCCGAGGTCACCCGCCCGCTCAGCGCGGACGCGCTCTTCGCGGCGTTGGCCCGACACTGGCCCGAGGACGGGGTGCTGGTCCAGGAGACACCGTCGAACCTGCCCGCGCTACGCCGGCATCTGCGCATCACCCGACCGGCGTCGTACTTCACCATGGCCAGCGGCGGACTGGGTTACGGGTTGCCGGCCGCGGTGGGAGTCGCCCTGGCGGAGCGGGACACCGGACGCGGTCGGCCGGTGGTCGCGGTCATCGGCGACGGTTCCTTCCACTACTCCGTGCAGGCACTGTGGACCGCCGCGCGGCTGCGACTGCCACTCGCCGTCGTGGTGCCGGTGAACCAGCAGTACGCGATCCTCAAGGCGTTCGCGGAACTCAAGGACGCCCCGGGGGTGCCCGGTCTGGACCTGCCCGGCCTGGACATCACGGCGGTCGCCGGCGGGTACGGCTGCGCCACCGCGGTGGTGGAGACACCGGAACAGTTGGCCGACGCGCTCGCGACCGCGCTGCGCCACGACGGCCCCACAGTGCTTCCGGTGCCGATCACCACCGACCTGCCCAGGATCATCTGATCCGGCGGGCCACCGTCCGGCAGCTCAGCGCGTGCCGATGCGCAGCGGCGCGCCGGTGACCACGTCCAGCACGGGCCGCGCACCCAGCGGCGATTCGAGGGTGACCTCGACCGGCTGGAGCTTGAGCTGATCGGTGCAGACACCGGCGCTGCGGGTGACGCCGCCACCGACGACCACCACGTCGTCGCGCTCGTACACGAACGGGGTGATGTCGGCGTCGCAGGCGCCGACGCCCAACTGGTACGAGATCCGGTTGCCCGCCACCGCCTGGAGGTGCTGTGCCCCGACCACCCCGTCCGGGACGGCTCGGGGCAGGAGGATCGGTTCCGGCACGTCGGTGACCGCGTCCGGGGCGACCGCCAGCCGGGCCACCGGACTGGTCAACTCCTCGACGGTGAAGAGCCAGGCGGGCACCTGCGCCTCGCCGCGGCTGGTCCAGACCGGTGCGGTGCCGAGTCGTACGGCCGTGACGGTCAACGGGGCGCAGGCAGCCTGCGGCGCACTGGTGGCCCAGCCGTCCGGTCCGGGTTCGATGGTCGGCCCACCCTTGGTCCGCGGTGGCGCCGCCGGCCGGCCCGGGCAGGGCGGTGGGTCGCCCTGGTCCAGTTCCCGGTACGCCTCGGCCGCGCCGACCAACGGAACGTCCAGCGTGCCGTCCGGGAAGCTGATGGTGCCGTCGGCCGGGCGGGCGGTGGGCATTGCGATCTGGTCCCGGTACCAGCCGTTGCGGAACGCCGTCTCGGTGTCGCTGGTGAAACCCGGCTCGCCGGTCAACAGGGTCGGCCCCTGTAGCGGCACGTACCCCTGCGTCCACTCCGGGACGGGCTGCCAGGCGTCGGCGACCTCGGCCGCCTGCTGCTCGAAGCCCGGGCTTGTTCCGGGCGGGGAGCCGGTCGGGGCGGAGACGCGCACGGCGTCAGCGGGCGCACAGCCGGCCACCAGCAGCAACGGCAGACCCAGTAGGAGCACTGAACGACGCATACCCGGTTCGACGTTGCGCCGGGACCATCGGTTCCGGGGCCGGATACGACTGTGCGCCCCGGTCCGGGTGGACGGGGCGCACACGTCATCTGGTGGAGGTGCCGGGAATCGAACCCGGGTCCTTCGCCGGTTTGTCAGGGCTTCTCCGAGCGCAGCTCGCTATGCCTCTACTCGGCCCCACCGCTCACGCGAGCAAGTTGGTGTGACGGGCCCAGTCGCTGATTGATCTCGCCGCACGGACCCCGCGACCGGGTCCGGTTGGCCAGCCTCCTAGCTGATGCCGGCAGACTGGGACGAAGGCGTTCCCAGGCCGACAGACTCGCTACTCGCCTCAGGCGGCGAGAGCGAAGTCAGCGCGATTGTTCTTGGCGCTTATAAGTTTCCGACGACCGATTCTCGAGACGACGTCGGCTTCCTCGGCTCGCTTCCCCTGTCGCTGCGTACGAAGTCGAAACCAGTCACCCCCTCGACGGGCCGCCGTTGTGGCGGCACTGACAAGACTAACGCCTGCCGCAACGGGTTTCATCCCGAGCCTCCACCCGGCGAGTTCGACCCGCGCAAAGCAGACAAATCACTCAGGCATTCCCTTACCGCGCCGGCCGCTGACCCGGGCGATCTCCCGGTCCGCGTCCCGCTTGGCGAGGTCCTGCCGCTTGTCGTACGACTTCTTACCCTTGGCCAGGCCGATCTCCACCTTGGCCCAGCCGTCGGAGAAGTAGACCTGCAACGGCACCAGCGTCAGACCGGACTCCCGGGTCTTCCCGATCAACCGGTCGATCTCCAACCGCTTCAGCAGCAACTTCCGCGTACGCCGAGGCTCATGGTTGGTCCAGGTGCCCTGCGTGTACTCCGGGATGTGCATGCCGTGCAGGTAGAGCTCGCCGTTGCGCTCCTGCGCGAACGCGTCCACCAGCGAGGCACGCCCCGCCCGCAGCGACTTGACCTCGGTGCCGGTCAACGCCATGCCCGCCTCGTACGTGTCGAGGATGGCGTAGTCGTGCCGTGCCTTGCGATTGGAGGCGACGACCTTCCGTCCCTGTTCCCGTGGCATCGGCGCCACCTCCCTTCCGGACGTGTCGACGACCGGGGCGACCCGGCCGACAGCGGAGATCATGCTACCTAACCACAAGGGCCCTCCCCCGCCGAATATTCCGGCGCGAGAGGGCCCTGGCGACGATGCCGGGACGACCCGTACGGCAGCTAGACCCGCAGGTAGAAGCGGAGCGTGACCCACGCGGTGACGGCGCTGACCAGACCACCGACGCCGGCCATCAGCGGGTAGATCAGGAAGATCTCGCCCCACGACACCGGCGTGATCAGGCCCTCCAGGGCCGCCAGCGAGCTACCGGCGGCCGTGACCTTCAGGACAGCCAGGGCCACCAGGCCGAGGACCGAGCCGAGCAGACCCGCAACCACGGCCTCCAGCACGAACGGCGCCTGGATGAACCAGTTGGAGGCACCGACCAGCTTCATGACCGCGACCTCGCGTCGCTTGCTGTAGGCGGCCACCTGGATCGTGTTGGCGACCAGCAGCAGGGCGGCTATCGCCATCACGATCGCGATGGCGAGCGCGCCGTTCTGGAACCCGCTCAGTACGCCGAAGACCTTGTCGAGCAGCTTGCTCTGGTCGACGATCTCGTCGACGCCCTCGCTCTCCTTGTACTGGTCGTAGATGTTCTTGTACTGCTCCGGGTTGTTGAGCTTGAGCCGGAACGACTCGGGCAGCTGGTCCGGCTTGACCGCGTTGACCAGGTCCGGAGCGTCGGCGTACATCTGCTGGAAGCGCTCGTACGCCTGCTCCTTGTCGACGTACAGGACTTCCTTGACCATGGGGTCGCTCTTCAGCTTGCTGTCCAGGTCAGCACGCTGCTCCTCGGTCACTTCCTGGGTCAGGAAGATGGAGACCTCGATGTTCTCGTAGTAGAGGTCCTTCATGTCGCCGACCTTCTGGTAGAGAAGGCCGCTACCGCCGAGCATGAACAGCGACACCGCCATCGTGATGATCATCGCGATGGTCATGGTCACGTTGCGCCACAGTCCGACCAGTACCTCGGACAGGACGTATTTCATCCGCATCGGGAATTCCTCCGGGTCTCCGGCATGAGGTGTTCGTCGTCAGCTCGTACGGCGGGGTGGGAGCGGGGGCTCACCCGTAAACGCCGCGGGCCTGGTCACGCACGATGCGGCCGCTCTCGATCTCGATGACCCGGCGCCGCATCTGGTTCACGATGTTGGAGTCGTGCGTGACCATCACGACGGTCGTGCCGGTGCGGTTGATCCGGTCCAGCAGGCGCATGATCTCGATCGAGGTGTCCGGGTCCAGGTTTCCCGTCGGCTCGTCGGCGAGCAGGATCAGCGGGCGGTTCACGAAGGCCCGCGCGACCGCGACCCGCTGCTGCTCACCACCGGAGAGTTCGTGCGGGTAGCGATGCTCCTTGCCGCCGAGCCCGACCAGCTCGAGCACCTCCGGCACGACCCGGCGGGCAACCGCCTTGGTCTTGCCGATGACCTCGAGAGCGAACGCCACGTTCTCGTACGCGGTGCGGTTCGGCAGCAGCCGGAAGTCCTGGAAGACGCAGCCGATGGAACGCCGGAAGTGCGGTCGCTTCCAAGAACGCATCGACGTGACGTCCTTGCCGTTCACGACCACCCGACCCTTGTTGGGCGTGACCTCGTGCAACAGCATCTTGATGATCGTGGACTTGCCGGAGCCGGATGGGCCGATGAAGAAGACGAACTCGCCCTTCTCAATGGAGACGGACACGTTGTCGAGCGAAGGCCGGGACGCCTTCGGGTACGTCTTCGTCACTTGCTCAAGCTGAATCACGGGTGGTGAGTCTACGCGGTGTAACCGCAGAGCCAAGTCCCACGCCCCGCAGATGCGGAGCGCGTCATCGATTTAGACTGTTGTGCCGGAGATCGACGACGCGCTGAGCCCGCAGGCCGTCACGCATTGTTGCCGGCAAGCTCCCGCTGCTTGCGCCACCGGATCCCGGCCTCGATGAACTCGTCCAGGTCGCCGTCGAAGACCGAGCTCGGATTGCCGGTCTCCTGCTCGGTTCGGAGATCCTTCACCATCTGATAAGGATGCAGGACGTACGAGCGCATCTGGTCGCCCCACGAGCCGGCCGCGTCGGTCTTCAACCCCTGAAGCTTGGCCTGCTCCTCCTGCCGCTTGCGCTCCAGCAGCCGGGCCTGGAGCACCCGCAGCGCCGACGCCTTGTTCTGCAGCTGGGACTTCTCGTTCTGGCAGGTCACCACGATGCCGGTGGGGATGTGGGTGATGCGCACCGCCGAGTCGGTGGTGTTGACGCTCTGCCCACCCGGGCCGGAGGACCGGTAGACGTCGATCCGCATCTCGTTCTCGGGGATGTCGATATGGTCGGTCTGCTCCACGACCGGCAGCACCTCGACACCGGCGAAGCTGGTCTGCCGGCGACCCTGGTTGTCGAAGGGACTGATCCGGACCAGCCGGTGCGTGCCCGACTCGACACTGAGCGTGCCGAACGCGTACGGGACCTTGACCGTGAAGGTCGCCGACTTGAGGCCGGCCTCCTCGGCGTACGAGGTCTCGTAGACCTCGGTCGGGTAGCCGTGCCGCTCCGCCCAGCGCAGGTACATCCGCAGCAGCATCTCGGCGAAGTCGGCGGCGTCCACCCCGCCGGCGCCCGCCCGGATGGCGACCAGCGCCTCCCGGGAGTCGTACTCGCCGGAGAGCAGGGTGCGGACCTCCATCTCCTGGATGGCCTTGGTCAGCCCGGTGATCTCGCTCTCCACCTCGCCGAGCACACTCGGGTCGGACTCCGCCTCCGCCAGCTCCAGCAGGACCTGGGCGTCGTCGAGCCGGGAGCGGAGACTGGAGAGTTTGCTGATCTCGCCGTTGACGTACGACAGCTGCGAGGTCACATGCTGCGCCTTGGCCTGGTCGTCCCACAGGTCCGGCGCGGAGGCCTCCTGCTCGAGTCGGGCCTTGTCCTCGCGCAGCCGGTCGAGGTCGAGCACTGCCTCGATGTTGCGCAGGGTGGCGTCGAGTTCCTTGAGCTGTTCGGCGTAGTCCGCAGCGGTCACGACTGATAAGCGTACTGCGAAGGATGAGGACTCAGCCTGCGAGCCCCGCAGTCACCGGCAAAAACCTGCTGGTTCCGCGCGCCGCACAGCTCACGCCCCGGAGGCGACCCGCCCGCGATTCACCCGACCGGGGCGCTCTTCAGCCAGGACAGCGCCGCCCGGTGGTACGCGACAGCGAACTCCAGGGCGCTCGCGTCGTACATCTCGCCCTCCTTCTTGGCGTTCTTGACCTGCTCCCGGACCTGCGCCAGGGCCTCGGTGTGGTACTCGTTCGCCTCGGCGTAGAGGTTCTTGAGCTGGCTGGCCGAGTGCAGGTTGCCGAAGGCCATCCGCAACGCGACCGGGTTACGGATCGTGTCCCGGCCGGGGTTTTCGGCCAACCACTTCGCGAATGTCCGCTTTCCGGCCGCCGTGATCGCGTACGGCTGACTCAACCGCGGCCCGGGCTTGCCCAGCCGCACCATGCCTCGCTCGGCCAACACCGGCAACTCCCGGTAGACCTGGCTGCGGGTCATCGACCAGTACGGCGCCAGACGGCGCTCAGCGGCGGCCATCAGTTGACCGCCTGTCATCGGGCCCTCGTGCAGCAGGCCGAGCAAGGCCGCCGCCGTGGGGTTGACTCCGGAATCCGCCATGGGCATTACGCTGCCACTTTGCCGACGCGCCGTCCAGGATTTGACGGTTTGCCACCCAACAGGTCTTCCAATGTGCACTGTCGGCCGACGACAGTCCGTTGAGGTGCCGAGGGCCCCCTGTCCCAGCAGGGGGCCCTCCGGCGTCCGCTCAGCCCATGTGCGGGTACGTGTGGTCCGTCGCCGGCACGAACGTCTCCTTGATCGTCCGCGGCGACGTCCAGCGGACCAGGTTGTGCCAGGAGCCCGCCTTGTCGTTGGTGCCGCTCGCCCGCGCACCGCCGAACGGCTGCTGCCCGACCACCGCGCCGGTCGGCTTGTCGTTGATGTAGAAGTTGCCGGCCGCGTACCGCATCTTCTCCGCCACCCGGTCGACCACCTCGCGGTCCGTCGCGAAGATCGACCCGGTGAGGGCGTACGGAGCGATCGACTCGGCCTGCGCCACCACCTCGTCGAAGCGGGCGTCGTCGAAGACGTGCACGCCGAGGATCGGCCCGAAGTACTCGGTGGTGAACGTCTCGTGGGCTGCGTCGCTGCACTCGAAGAGGGTCGGCCGGACGAAGTACCCGACCGAGTCGTCCGCGGTGCCGCCGGCCAGGATCCGGCAGGTGTCGTCGCCGGAGATCAGCTCCAGCGCGGCGGTGTGCCGGGCGAACGCCTTGTCGTCGATCACCGCGCCACCGAAGTTGCTGAAGTCCGTGACGTCGCCGTACGCCAGCCCGTCCGCCGTGGCGGCGAGCCGGTCACGCAGGCCGCCCTCCCAGATGGAGCGGGGGATGTACGCGCGGGACGCGGCCGAGCACTTCTGGCCCTGGTACTCGTAGGCGCCGCGGATCAGCGCGGTGTGCAGCGCGTCGACGTCGGCGCTGGTGTGCGCCACGACGAAGTCCTTGCCACCGGTCTCGCCGACCAGGCGTGGGTAGCCCCGGTAGCCGGAGATGTTCTCGCCCACCGTCCGCCACAGCTGCTGGAAGACCTTCGTGGAGCCCGTGAAGTGGATGCCCGCCAGGTCCGGGTCGGCGAGCACCACGTCGGAGACCTCCTCGCCGCGGCCGGTGACCATGTTGATCACACCGGGCGGGAGGCCCGCCGCCTCGAACAGGCGCATGGTGAAGTGGGCGGCGAACTGCTGGGTCGGGCCCGGCTTCCAGACCACCGTGTTGCCCAGCAGCGCCGGGGCCGACGGCAGGTTGCCGGCGATGGCGGTGAAGTTGAACGGGGTCACCGCGTAGATGAAGCCCTCGAGCGGGCGGTGGTCGAACCGGTTCCACGTGCCGGCCGAGGAGAGCGGCTGCTCGGCGAGAAGCCTGCGGGCGAAGTGGACGTTGAACCGAAGGAAGTCGATGAACTCGCAGGCCGCGTCGATCTCCGCCTGCACGACCGTCTTCGACTGGCCGAGCATGGTGGCCGCGTTCAGGGTGTCCCGCCACGGGCCGGAGAGCAGCTCGGCCGCGCGCAGGAAGATCGCCGCACGCTCCTCGAACGGCAGCGCCCGCCACATCGGGGCGGCGGCCTTCGCGGCCTTGACGGCGGCGCGGGCGTCGTCGTGCGTGGCGTGCGCGGTGACGCCGAGCACATGCGCGCGCTTGTGCGGCTGGACCACGTCGATCGACGCGCCGCCGGCCATCCGCTGCTCACCAGCGATGGTCATCGGCAGGTCGATGCGCTCGGCGGCGAGCTGGGTCAGCCGCCGCTGGAGCCGCTCCCGGTCGGCACTGCCCGGCTCGTAGGTGCGTACCGGCTCATTGCGCGGTTCGGGGACGGAGAACACGGCGTCCATGAAGGCTCCTGGCGATCTCGACAGCGGTGGCGGAACCGGACCCGCGGGCACCGACCGGACGGCCGGACGCCGCACGACGTACCGGGTTGACCGGCCACGACGGCGGGACCTGGGGAGATTGTTTCACGGGCGGGTGACCGTCATGCTTCCCCGTCGCCACGCCCGGACGAGCGCCTGATGATCGGATGACCGCCCCCGGTCACGCACATGCTCGCGGCCCGCCCCGGCGGGGCCGACCGGACGCGGCGTGACGGGCAGGTGGCGGGCGCGCGGGACGGGCACCGGAGGCGGCTACCCTGGGTGGTCGGTGACCTGCCGACCCCGCGAAGGGAAGACGATGACCAAGCAGCCCGGCGGCCCCGACGCCGCGCAGCCGGACCAGGACGCGGACGGCGACACGGCGGAGACCACGGCCGGTGAGGCCGGCCCGGCGTCGGTCATCGACCCCGCGACCGACGAGCCGGCCGCGCGCCAGGCCGAGGCGGCGGTGGACCACGACCCGGCCAGCGACCGGACGGATGCCGCGGACGCGGTCGACGGCGAGGACTCCGCTCGGGTCACCGGTCCCGTGCCGGCGCCCGCCGCGGCCCTGCTCGCGCTGCTGTCGCTGGGCTGGCTGGCCGCGATGCTCTGGTCGACCCGCGAGGCGATCCACTCGGCGGAGGCCGGCGTCACCGTGATCAGCCTCTCCGCCTTCGCGCTGCCCGGGGTGATCTCGGCCGCCCTGGTGGCCGGCGCCGCCGTCGCCCTCACCGGCGGCAATGCCCTGGCCCGCCGGTACGGCGGTGGAATCACCCTGCGCTTCGTGGGCGCGATCGGCGCCGGCATGCTGGTCGGGCTGGTCGCCGCGATAGCCATCAACCTCACCTACGCGGACAACGCCACCACCAACGTCATCGCCGGCACGACCGCCGCCGCGGCGATCATCGGCGGCGCGGTGGCCGGCGCCCGCAACGCCCCGGTGGTCGGCGCGGTGGCCGCCTCGGCGCTCGGCGCACTGATCTTCGTGGTCGCGTTCAGCCAGGCCCGGGATCCGCTCTTCGACCTCTTCGGCGCGGGCGACACCCAGGAGTCGCTGGTGAACGCCGCCAAGTGGGTGTCGCGCACCGAGTCCCTGCTCGCCGGACTGGTGGCGGGGCTGCTGGCCTTCGCGTACCTGTCCTGGTCGAAGCGCCGCACGATCCGCCGCGACCCGGCCGCGACGCTGCCCCGCTGGCCGGCGTACCTGCTGGCCGGCGCCGGGCCGGGGCTGTTCCTGCTGCTCGCCGAGGTGATCATCCGGGTCGGCGGGCGCGCCCTGCTCGACCTGGCCGGCGCGCTCAGCGAGGCGGACTCCGTCGCGCAGACCATGCTCGGTACCTCGCGCGTGGACAACGGCATCTGGGTGCTCTTCGTGGGGGCGCTGACCGCGCTCATCGCGTTCGGCCGCACGCTCGGCTCGACCGAGCGCGAGGACGACCCGGCCGAGGACCCGGTGGCGGCCGGCGCCGGCCGCTGACCGGACGAGCCCGGTCAGAGCGGACGATCGCAGGGTCCAACCCGCCGCTCTCGGGTCTTCCGGCCGATCTCCGGTCTTCCGGCCGATCTCCGGTCTTCCGGCCGATCTTCGGCCGGCGCGGCACCGGGCCGTCAGGAGGCCGTACGCAGGAGCAGGTCGAGCTCCGTGACGTCGTACCACTCCAACTCGTGGTCCTCGGCGCCGTCGACGGTGAACTGGGCGTCCGGGTCCCCGGCGAGCGCCTCGACCACCACCTCGGCCGCTGCGGCGACATCCTGGACCGCCTCCGCGCCGTCGACGTGGACGGCCGCCACGGCACCCACCGGCACCGCGCCGGTCAACGCGACGATGCTCGAACCGAGTTCCCCGTCGGCCCGTCCGACAGCGGCGGCCGGCAGGTCGGCCGAGACCACCACCCGGCGGCGGGGGGCACCGGGATCGGCCCGGAGCAGTTGCAGCGCGTCCTGGGCGGCACGGGTGAAGGCGACGTACTCCAACTCCTCCTCGTCGCCCTCGGCGTACCACTCCCGCAGGGCCGGCGTGACCGCGTGCGCCTCGGCGGCGGCCAGCCCGTGCTCGCGCAGCCGGGCCAGCATCGGTACGGTCGCCGGAACGTACACCCGGACAAGCTGGTCGGTCACGGTCGTCTCCCCGCTCAGGTCCTCCACCGGCTTGGCACCGGCCCGGGCGCAGATCATGCCGTACGCCGTGACCGTCATACACCCCGCGTCCGGCCGGTGGAAGTTCCGGGCCGGTGTGTCCGACGGCGCGGCAGGGCGGCGGCGCCGCACGAATGCTGTGGTTCGCAGGGTGACGATGGCAAACTGAGGCAACCGAAACCAACTGAGGGAGTTTCCGTGGAGCCGAGGTTCCTGCTCCTGTCCGACGTGGCCGCCGAGCTGAACGTGTCGGATTCGCAGGTCTACCACATGGTGCGCAGCGGCGAACTGCCCGCGATCAAGATCGGCGGACGCGGCCAGTGGCGCGTGGAGCGCGCCCGGCTGGAGGAGTACATCCAGCAGAAGTACGCGGAGACCGCCGACTGGGTACGCAGCAATCCACTGACCGAGCGCGACGCCGAATAGCCGGACGAGAGCGGCACACCATTGACCGATGGCTCTGCCCTGGCCGACAATAGGAGCTGGTCGAAGGCAAACGAAGGCAAACGCAGGGTTTGGGAGCAGCCGATGAACCGTCGTCCCGGGCCGTCCCGGCCCCCCATCCGCCTCCGCCCCGCGCCGCCGCTCGACCCGCCGTACGTCGACGACGAGATCGGCTGGTCGCCACCCACCCACGGCCAGCTCGCCCTCGACCTGTTCGCACCGAACCGGCCCGACATCGGTCACCCGCCGGTCCGGCGGGCCGGGCTCCGGCCGGCACCCACCGGTCCGGGACGTGGCCCGGCCACACCACTGCCGCCCGACGCCCTGGTCACCGCCACCCCGGAAGCGACCCGCGCGGCACACCGCTTCGTCTCCACATGCGTTGAAGTACTCAACGGCTACCGGCCGCCAGCGCAGCTACGGCCCCTGCTCGATCCGCCCCGGGCGCACGACCTCCTGCCCGAACTGTCGCGCGCCGCCAGCCGCATCGGACCGCCACACCGCCGCGCGGCCCGGTCCGCCCGACCCACCGCACGGTTGCGGCGCCTACGGGCAAGCGAGCCCCGCACCGGGGCGGTCGAGGTGGCCGCAGTGCTCAGCAGCGCCGCCGGACGCAGTTGGGCACTCGCACTCCGCCTGGAACACCGTCGGGGCCGCTGGCTCTGCACCGCACTGCACGTCCTCTGAACCCGCCGCCCACCGGGCCAACCGTCGGAGTGGGCGCACGACCGGAACCGGCCCGGCGGCCGACACCGGCTTGGAACCGGCCAGCGGACGGGTCGAGGCCATGGACAGGACCAGGTTGACGCCAGGGCCGGGACCGCTGGTGCGGGGTGGTCCACGATCCCCGGGCCTGGCCCGGGGCTGGAACCTGGCCCGCGGCCGGGACCGCGCCGGGCCCGGGGCGGGGCCGGGGCCCGGGGCGGGGCCGGGGCCCGGGGCCGGGGCGGCGCGAGACCGGGCCGAGGCCGGCGCGAGGCCGGGGCCGGGGCGGGGCCGGGCCGAGGCC
>NZ_JBEXFP010000017.1:0-134781 GCF_040606825.1 Micromonospora sp. NPDC005367
TCGACAAAGATCGGCAAACCGAGCCGGTCCGAGCTAGCGCTCACCGGCATGTGCGTATGCCGGCCGAGTCGGCACTTCATGACGCCGCGTAGCGCAGGGATCGCGGCATGTGCGGATGCCTCCGACGGGCAGGCTGCGGTAGCTGCATCAGCGGCTGAGGCGAAGGCGCGATGGTCGTTGGGTGAGTCGCCGAGCGGTGACTCTTCAGAAGCTATTGCCGAGCTCAATTTCCGCACGGATCGCGAACTCTGCACGGTTACGTTCACCAACAAACCTGGGCAACTCGCTGACGGCCGACCTCGACCTGTCCGGATGTCCTCCCACCTAGGCGTGCCAGCTGGGGGACCACCGGGGGGTGACGGACGCTCCGGCGCAGGCGCGCATGATCGGCGGCAGATCCGGACGTGCGCGGCGGCCAGTCCGGCGAGGCGACCAGTAGCATCCCGGACATGTCCGATCTTGCTGCGCGGTTCGCCCAGCTCGCTAGCGAGTACGACTGTCGAAAGAGAGCGGCGACCGCGCTCGTCGGGCGCTGGGACTGGTACAAGTGGCCGGGCCTTGATCTTCGTCCGTTGCACTTCGAACGGGACCTGCTCAAGGCTGGCCGCCGGTTGGACGCCAGGCCGCCGGTGGATCGGGATGTTCTGCGCATCGGGTTCGACGCCGAGGGCCGCGCGGTGGTGATCGAGGAGTACAGCGGCTTTCTTCACGGCCGCCTGTACTACGAGACGTTCGTCGGCCACGACGGCGACGTGGTCGAGGCGGCGCACTTCGATACGGACGGGCCCATCTACCTGCACGAGTACCGCTTCGTGGACGGGTTGATGCGCTCGGCCGACACGGTCGCGCGGGGTGGCTCGGGGCGGGAGTCGTACGCATACACCGATGGGCGGATCAGCCGCGTCGAGATCGAGCACGATGGCCGGGCGCCTTCGGTGCTGACGGCGGAGCACGACGACCGCGGCCTGGTCTGCGTCGTCGAGGTCATGGGCCGTCGGTCCGAGGTGCGCTATGAGCGGCCGCCGGCCGGGTTCGACCTCGAAACGGCGTGCCGGACCATCGAGGACGCATTCCTCACGCTGATCCCGGACGCCGTGGCGCGCCTGGCGATCGACGGCCCCGCCGCCTGCGTCGCGCTGAGCTACGACCGATCGGACGCGCTGTCCTTCGAGCTCAACGGGGCCACTGAGGACGAGCGCGCCGCCCTAGCGACGATCGACGCCCAGGCAGCATGGTCGCCGGCCGACTTCGGGGCCAGTACCGACGTCGACCTCGACGACGCAAGATCGGTGCGGCTGGTACGACAGGAGCTCGCCCTACTCGACGCCGACGACTTCGATGCCGCCGCCGGATCCGAGGTGGGCCGGCGATTGTTGTGCGCGGTGGCGGCTCGGCTCAACCTCCGCGACTGGTCGGACACGCTGCCAGTCACCGACGACTTCGTGGTGTACCCGGTCGACCTTGAGCTGGTCGACCTGGAACGGAACCTGGCCGACTGCCTGCCGCCGGACCGGCTCGCCCGGCTACGCGAACGCGGCCTGCTGTGACTGACCCCGGCCACGCCCGACCTCCGCATCCGCACATCGGCTACGACCGGATGCCGGCGCCACCAGTGCCGGTGAAGGCGTTGGAGGAGGGTCCGCACTTTCGGTATCGACTCGATCTGTGGCAGTGCGCGGATGTAAGCGGCGTCGCGGTCATCCGGCAAGGGAGAGGTTTCTGAGCAAGGACGGTCCGCCGAGGTTCTTCAGCACCGACATCCGTACGGAACGTGACGCACGCTCGGCGGCAGATCCGCGCACCTGACCTTGGTTCAGACGGTGACAGTCTCAAGGGCGGATCTCTGCCGAGGGCCCTCGACCGGGCTCGGGCTGCTTCGCGCAGTGAGCGGTCAGGGTGTGGACGCCCGCCGAACCTGCTCGAAGTGGAACTCGCGAATGAAACAGTCTCGTGGTTGGCCGACCGCGAAAAGCACGCAGTCGATGACCGATCGCGCGGTGAGGTCGCTGTCTACCTGTCGGGGCCCGTCCTGAACGAAGTCCGGCGGAAACAGTGAGATTACCCGGATCCCTTCTGGCCGGAGCCGGTGCGAGAGGATCTCAGCGAGTCCGGCGTGGGCATGCTTAGCCGCGTAGAACGCGGGATGTGCACCGGAGCGGCGGTGCCCCACCTCGCCGCATGCGGAGATCATGTTGACGATGTCGGGCCGCGACGATGCCCGTAGCAGCGGCAGTAGATTTTTGGTCAACAGCATGGTGCCGGTCCCGCCCGCAGCCATCACGCTTTCGATCTTGTCGTCCGAGACGTCTCCCAGGTCGTCACCTTCGATGTATGGGGCACCATTGTTGATCAGCACGTCGAGGTGCTTCGTCCGTTCGGTTACGGCAGCGGCGAACGCGCGCACCGACTCCGGGACGGCGAGGTCGCAGTGAAATGCATCAGCTCGACCTGGCCCCCGCTGGCTGATCGCATCCGCAACATGCTCGGCCGCAGCCAGGTCGCGGGCCGAGAGGAAGATCTGTGCACCGCGCTCGGCGAAGGCTTCGGCCAGTAGTCGTCCGGTGTCACGTGCGGCGCCGGTGATGGCGACGCGTAGGCCGTCAAGATTCATGGCCGAAGTGAAGCATCTGAACTCTGGTTGAGGTCAACAGGAACTTGCCAAGATCGGACATCCGCTCTTCGGCATGTCCGGACGGCAACCGGGCCAGCTGGGCGTGACTCTGCGTAGCGCGGGGATCGCGGCCAGACCAGTGTGCCGCGGGAGGCTTAGGATCCCGAAGATCGCAGTTGGCGGGAGAGGCGGCTCACGTGACAGAAGCCCTGGTCGCTCTCATCCGGTCCAGTGCATGGATGCTGCGTGTACTCGCAACGGTGCGCGATGAGCACATTCCCGATGCTTGGATAGGTGCCGGGGTCCTGCGTGACCTCGTCTGGGGTGAGCGCTATGGAGCCGGCTTCAACCCCGACTTGGTCCGCGATGTGGATGTGGCCTTCTTCGATTTGAACGACCTGAGCCGCACCAACGACGATCGGGTGACCGAACGGCTCCACAGGCGTTTGCCGGAAGTGCCGTGGGAAGCACGTAATCAAGCAGCGGTGCACACCTGGTACGCCGGCAAGTTCGGCGGCAGCCCGGTCGAACCGCTGACATCGATACATGACGTGGTGGCGACGTGGCCGGAGACCGCTACGGCCGTTGCGGTGCGCCTTTGCGTAAACGATGCCATCGAGGTCTGCGCCCCGCTCGGCCTGAGCGATCTACTCGAAGGCGTCTGGCGGCGTAATCCGCGGCGCGTGAGCATCCCATGGTCCTTCACCAGACTTGAGCGTCACCAGCCAGCGGTGCGATGGTCCGGTGTCACGGTCATTCGGCCGAAGTAGGCGCTCCTTGCCTGGGCGGCGCTCAAAGGTTCGCGATCAACGGCTCCTCTCGCGCGTGTGGCCGAGTAGGTGCGCGAGTTTTTCCGTCGCGGACGAGCAGTCCATCCCAACAACGGGGGCGTCGTACATGACACCCCGTAACCGGTCGGGGATGATGGCAGCGGCGTAGGCGAGGCACCGGTCCGCGATGCCGCCGGGGGCGTCGCTTGGTTGTCCGATCGCGACGGCCAGGTCCCATCCATGTGTAATGGTTTCAACGGTGAAGCCCCGTGCTGCGTCCAACGCCGTACAGAGCCCCCACGGTGGCCTGACCTGGTCAGCCTCGGCCAGCGGCGACCAAGCCTCCCGGATTGAGGCCGCCAGGGCCGCGTACGTCGAGGCGAGCTCGCTGTCCGACACGTCAGTGATCACGTGTGGGATGTCCCGCGTCGGGACGCCTTGCCCCGTGGCGAGTCCGCGGTGCGCGGTGCCGATGAGGTGCCCGAGCAGGCTACGGACGTCGAAGTCCTCGCAGGGTGTACGGGCGTCGAGCTGCCGGGGTTGGATTGCTGCCATCAGCTGGGTCACCCAGTCGAGAGCGTCGAAGTAATCCTGTCGTTGCTGCGGGAAGATCACAGCCATGACGATAGGAGCAATGGCGCCGCGTGCGTGTCGGCGAGGCACCTGCCACTCCTCGCCACCCTGACCTCAAACCTCCTGAGACCAGCGAGCCTCCCCGGAGCATCCGCTATTCGGCAAAGCAGGGCGTTCCCATCAGCGCGGGCCGGAGACAGGCGGTGACGCGTTGCCCACGGTCGGCGCGCACGACCGGCGGCAGATGCGTGCACCCGATCTGGGTCAAGGTAGAGCGTCGCGATGATCTGAGCGGTTTGCAACGGACTCTGATCCGCGGGACCGAATCTGGCCTGCCGCACCCGCGCTCAGGAACCGATCGCTGCGGCGCCCAGCAACGCCTTGAGGTCGCCGTAGAGCGCCGGGCCTGATGTTACCCGGCAGGCCTTCAGATCCAGCAGGGTCGTACGCCCGCTGGCGCACGCCAGCCGTACGTGCACCGGCACACTGCCGTGGTGGCGGGTCAGGATCTGCTTGAGCTCGCCGACGAGCCGCGGCGTTACCTGGGTGTCCCGCAGCGCCAGCACGATCGGCGCGTCCTCGCCCGTCATGTCGACCGGCGTCACCTCTTCCACGTGGATGCTCATCGTCTCGTCGCGGACGGTGATCCTTCCCCGGACGCCCACCACTCGGTCTTGCGCAAGTGTCGCTTCGCAGCGTTCGTACGTCTTGGGGAAGGCCAGGCATTCCACGGCCGCGTCCTGGTCCTCCAGGGTGTGCACCGCCCACGCGTGTCCCTGCTTGGTGATCTTGCGTTGCAGGCCTGCGATGATGCCGCTCACCCGGATCGGGCCGTCTGTACGACCCGATGCCAACAGGTCGGCCAGGCCCATGTCGCGGTGCTGCCGGAGCACGTGCTCGGCGCCGTCGAGGGGGTGACCGGAGACGAAGAGGCCGAGCATCTCTCGCTCGTATGCGAGCAGGGTGGACCGGTCCCACTCACCTTCCGGAACGGTGACTGCGACTCCGGCGCCGCCCAGGTCGCCGAAGAGGGAGTCCTGGCCGAGTGCCTGGTTTCGCTTCACGCCGATGACCGCATCGACGGCCTGCTCGTGGACGGCGACGAGGCCCTTGCGGTGATGGCCGAGCCCGTCGAACGCGCCGGCCTTGGCGAGCGACTCGATCGCCCGCTTCTGGCACACCACCGGCGGCACCTTGGCGAGGAAATCAGCGAAGTCGTTGAACTTGCCGCGGGACTTGCGTGCGTCGATGATCGCCTCGACCACGCTGGCACCGACGTTGCGGACCGCGCCCATACCGAAGCGGATACCGGTGCCGACCGCGGCGAAGTCGAGGCCGCTCTCGTTGACGTCCGGTGGCATCACCACGATGCCGAGACGGCGGCAGTCGGCAAGATAGATGGCGAGCTTGTCCTTGTCGTCGCCGACCGAGGTGAGCAGTGCGGCGAGGTATTCGCTGGGGTGGTTGGTCTTGAGATACGCGGTCCAGTACGACACCAGGCCGTACCCTGCGGTGTGTGACTTGTTGAATCCGTAGCCGCTGAACGGGACCAGCACGTCCCAGATCGCTTGGGTCGCCGCCGGTGAGAAGCCGCGCTCGCACATGCCTGCGGCGAACCGGTCCCACTCGGCGTCCAGTATTTCCTTCTTTTTCTTGCCCATCGCCCGGCGCAGGTTGTCGGCGGCGCCCAGCGAGTAGCCGGCTAGCTGCTGCGCGATCGCCATCACCTGCTCTTGGAAGACGACCAGGTGGTACGTGTCGCCGAGGATCGGCTCCAGCGCCTCGGCGAGCTCAGGGTGGATCGGCTCGACCGGTTGCTTGCCGGTCTTGCGCAGCGCGTAGTTGGTGTGCGCGTTCATCTCCATCGGGCCGGGCCGGTAGAGCGCGTTGACCGCGGCGATGTCGGTGAACGTGGTGGGCTGCATCATCCGCAGCAGGACGCGCATACCGCCGCTGTCGAGCTGGAAGACGCCGAGCGTGTCGCCGCGGGCCAGCAGCTCGTACGTCTTCGCGTCGTCCAGCGGCACCTGCAGGATGTCAATCTCGACGCCCTGGTTGGCTCGTACGTTGGCGATGGCGTCGCCGATCACGGTGAGGTTCCGAAGGCCCAGGAAGTCCATTTTGAGCAGGCCCATCTCCTCGGCCTGCGTGAACGGGAACCCGGTGATCACCGGGCCTGCGGCTTTGGGACGGACCAGCGGGATCACGTCCAGCAGCGGCTCCGCCGAGAGGATCACCCCGGCCGCGTGGATACCGGTGCCGCGGGTGAGCCCTTCCAGGCCCGCGGCGTTGTCCAGCACCAGGCGTACGTCCGGCTCCTGCTCGTACATGCGCCGCAGTTCGGCGGCCTCGCCGTGGCGAGGATGGCCGCCGTCGTGGATCGCCGCGAGCGGGATCTCCTTGCCGCCGTCCGCCGGCGGGAACGTCTTGGTGATGCGGTCGCCCAGCGCGTACGGCAGACCCAGCACCCGACACGCGTCCTTCACCGCCGCCTTGGCCTTGATCGTGCCGAACGTGACGATCTGGCAGACCCGGTCGTCGCCGTAGCGCCGGGTGACATACTCAATCATCTCGTCGCGTCGGCGGTCGTCGAAGTCCAGGTCGACGTCGGGCATGGAGATCCGCTCGGGGTTGAGGAACCGCTCGAAGAGCAGCTTGTGCTCGATCGGGTCGAGCTGGGTGATCCCGGTGCAGTAGGCGACGATCGAGCCGGTCGCCGAGCCTCGGCCGGGTCCCAGCCCGATGCCCTGCTTCCGGGCGTACTCGCAGATGTCGGCCACCACCAGGAAGTAGCCGGGAAAGCCCATGGTGTCGATCACTGACAGCTCGTGGTCGATCCGGGCGAGTACCTCGGGCGGCGGCGTCTCGCCGTATCGTTGCCGGGCCCCGCGCAGGGTCTCGGCGCGCAGCCAGCTGGACTCGGTCTCGCCCTCGGGCACGGCGAAGCGGGGCGTCAGGTCGCGGTGGGCGAAGACTTCGTCGTAGGCTTCGATCCGCTCGGCCACCAGCAGCGTGTTGTCGCACGCGCCCGGGACCTCGTCGTCCCAGAGTGCGCGCATCTGCTCGGCGGATTTCAGGTAGTAGCCGCTGCCGCCGAACCGGAACCGGTCGGTGTCGGCCAGCCGCTTGCCGGTGCCGACGCAGAGCAGCGCGTCGTGCGCGGCCGCCTGGTCCTCGGTGACGTAATGCGAGTCGTTGGTGGCCAGCGGTGGAAGACCCAGATGACGGCCGAGGCGGAGCAGGTCGGCACGGACCCGGCGCTCGATCGGTAGCCCATGATCCATCAGCTCGAGGAAGTAGTTGTCCACACCGAGGATGTCTCGGTAGCGCGCCGCCGCCTCGACCGCCCGGTCGTACTGGCCGAGCCGGAGCCGTGTCTGCACCTCACCCGACGGGCACCCGGTGGTGGCGATCAGCCCGGCCCCATGTTCGGTGAGCAGCTCGTCGTCCATCCGCGGGTACTTCTGGACGTGGCCCTCCAGCCAGGCCCGCGATTGCAACCGGAACAGGTTGGCAAGGCCGCGGGCGTCGGCCGCCCACATGGTCAGATGCGTGTAAAGGCCGCGGCCGGAAACGTCACCGCCCGCGCCGGTCGCGTCGTCGGACTTCCGCAACGCCACATTGTCACTGAAGAACACCGGACGACGGTCATGACGGTTGCCGGGTGCAAGGTACGCCTCGATGCCGATGATCGGCTTGACGCCGACCTTGCGGGCGGCGCGGAAGAACTCGTACGCCCCGTGCACGTTGCCGTGGTCGCTCATCGCCACCGCCGGCATCCCCAGCCGCGCCACCTCGGCAGTCAGCGGCACGACTTTGGCGGCGCCGTCCAGCATGCTGTAGTCGGTGTGCACATGGAGATGAACGAAGGAGTCCACCACACCCTCCGGTTGTAGGCTTCCCGAGAGCAGGCATTCGAACAGGTCAGGAGCCAGAGTGTCCAACAACCGACACGCGGACGATCCACAACCAGAGGTTGTCGAAGGTCTCGACTTAGGCTCGGTTCGGGCGTTCCTGGCGGTCACCGACGACCGCTACTTCGGCGAGGCGGCGGCCCGGCTCGGCATCAGCCAACAGGCCGTGTCCAAGCGCGTCGCGACGCTGGAACACGTCCTCGGAGCGCGCCTGTTCACGCGTACGCCGCGGGGCGCCGCACTCACCATCGACGGGCAGGCATTCCTCCCACACGCGCGCGCAATGATTCAGCTGGCCGAGCGCGCGGTGAGCTCCGTCCGGCCGGGCCGCCGGGCGCTGCGCGTGGACGTACTGAACCGCAGGATAGGTCCGGCCGGCCTGTTGCGCGACTTCCACCAGGCGCACCCGGACACCGAGCTCGACGTGGTGACCCTGGTCGAGTCGGACGCGGCCGCCGCGATCGCCGCCGTCGAAGCCGGGATGATCGACGCCACCTTCCGGGCGGTCACCGTGCCGGTGCGGGAACTGCCGGCGGGCATCCGGGCGGCCCGGGTGCTGGATGATCCACACCAACTGCTGACCGGACCAGGGCACCCGCTCGCCGGCGCCAGCCACATCACCATGGCCGACCTGACTGGCCAACGGATCTGGATCCCCGGCATCGCCCCCGGCACCGAATGGGCCGCCTACTACGACGACCTGGGCGCCGAATTCGGACTCACGATCGAGCGAATCGGCCCCAACTTCGGCACCGACCACCTGCTGGACGTACTGGCCGAATCGCCGACGCTGGCCTCCCTGGTCGGCGAGCTCACCCGGATGCTGTGGCCGGCGAACTACGACCTGCGCCGCACCCCTATCCTCAACCCGACCCCGGTCTACCCGCACTTCCTCATCTGGCACCGCGACAACCCACACCCGGGCCTGGCCATGCTGCGCAGCTACATTCGCTCGGTACCGCACCGCCACCGCCCCGATGACGCCTGGGTCCCGAGCTGGGCAGCCCGCCCGTCCACACCATGACGCAGCCCAGAGTCGGCCGGACAGCGGCACCCGGCAACCGCAGCACGTACCGACGCGGGACGAGTCACTGAGACCGCCATGCCAACACACTCATCTCGACAGAAGCGGATACGCCATACGGTCGATGCCGGCTCGCTGGTAACGGGACGTCACGATGGCCGCCCGTGCGTTCCTGTGGGCCTCGCTGAATCCGCTGGCCAGCTCGTGGGCGATTGAAGGCTCGGACGTGCCTCCGCCATCTGCACGACGCTGTGCACGTTCAGCAGTACCTGGCTGTACACGTTGACCCTTACGCATGCACCTCATGACCGCCGAGCAGCGCGCGGCCCACTACGAGGCGTTGTGGATGCTTCCGCCAGCGTGACCGGCGCCGCGATCGGGGGCGGTCGAGGTGATTCGAGCGCTCTGCTGGTAAAGGCGGTGCCGGTGAAGACGCACTGGCCTGGTCTTCGTCGGCCGCTGACTCCGCCAACCGGGCTCCCTCGCGGCGCGCTGATCATGCCGGTTGCGCAGCCGACTTCCACATGAGTTGGTCGACCGAGACCTGCCGGCCACGACGCTCGACGCCGATGTTCGAACAGTCAAGTGGTGCGCATCCTGCTCGGCGCGGCGGCCCTGCGTCTTGTCGGCCGCCGACTCCGCAAGCCGCAGAGATGCGCGAGCAGCTGACCGGACCAAGAGCCCAACCCGCACCGGCATTGACAGCACAAGCTGTCACCGCCGGCGGCTGCTTTGCGCTCAGGACGGCAAACAGCCCGGCAGATGTGCGTACTGAACGATTGAGCGGCCGAAATCCCGCGAAGCAGGCCGACCAAAAGGTTTCACTGCCCAGGTCAGAGGCACCGGACACTGAAAAGCTCAGAGGGAACCGACAGTGGCCAAGACCGTGTCCGGCGCAGCCCTCCGCCCTCGTGGCGTGACCGACGTAACGCCACGCCATGGCCGCCGAGTCGCCCGCCCGAACTGCGGCATCCTGTCGGCGTGAGCACCACGGACGCAGAGTTGACCACCGCGATGGCCGAGGCGGCCGAGGCGGACTTCATGTACGCGTACGAGACGGCGACGCCGCCGGTCGACCGGGAGCGGCTCGGGATCACCACCAGCCGGATCGGTGGCGGCGTGGTGCTGTCGATGCGCAACGACCCGGTCTCCTATTGGAGCAAGGCCCTCGGCTTCGGTTTCGCCGAACCTGTCACTCGTGAGCTGGTGGATCGGATCGTCGCCTTCTACCGCGCCCAGGGCACGCCGGAGGCGGTGATCCAGATCGCCCCGTCGGTGCTGCCGGCCGAGTGGGACGACATCCGCGCCGGGTACGGGATCGAGCCGACGACGTCGTGGGTGAAGCTGGCGGCCCCGATCGCGGAGGTCACACCCGGGGCCGGTACCCGGCTGCGGGTCGGCCCGGTGGGCGAGAGCGACACCGAGGAGTGGGCGGAGGTGCTCCTGCGGGCTTTCGGCATGCCGACCGAGGGGCTCGCCGGGATGGTGGCGGCGAGCGTCGCACATCCCCAGTTCCATCCGTACGGTGTCTGGGACGGCGCCGACCTGGTCGGCGGCGCGAACCTCTTCGTGCGTGGCCCGGTCGGCGCGCTCAATTCCGGGGCGACGCTGCCCAGCCACCGTAACCTCGGGGTGCAGTCGGCTCTGATCGCGGCTCGTGCCGAGGCGGCCCGGGCGGCCGGCTGCCGGTGGCTGATCGCGGAGACGGGACAACCGGCGGAGGGTACGAAGAACCAGTCCCTGGCCAACCTGGAGCGTGCCGGCCTGCGGGTCCGGTACGTCCGGCGGAACTGGCGGTGGCGGGCCGACGCCGACACTCCGCCCGATGCATAACGGTTGTGCTATTTCTCCTTTTCGCCCCGCCACCCCCGGTCGGCCGCGCTCGTTGCAGTCTCCGTAGGACGGGACCAGCCGGTCCCATGCTCGAGGGGGCGCAGCTGAACCGGATCGCAGGAATGATCATCGCCGCGGGCGGCGGCCGCCGGATCGGTGGCCCTGAGGCCCTGCTGCACCAGGGAGAGAAACCTCTGGTCAACCGGATGATCGACACGATGACCGAGGCGGGCTGCGAGCGGATCGTGGTGGTGCTCGGCGCTGCCGCAGACCAGGTACGCGAGACGGCCGACCTGACCGGGGCAACGGTGGTGGTCAACCGGGCGTGGGGGACCGGAGTCGGTTCGTCGATCCGCGCCGGACTCGCCGCGATAGACGACGAGCTGGTCGAGGCGGTGGTGGTCGTACCCGTCGACATGCCGGGGCTGACCCCGGCCGCGGTGCGGCGGGTGGCCGCGCTGCCGTACCCGGACGTGCTGGTCTGCGCCACCTACGACGGGCTGCGCGGCTACCCGATGCTCTTCGGCCGTCGACACTGGGCCGGTATAGCCACCCTGGCCAGCGCGGACGTCGGCGCGCGGCCGTACCTGCTGGCACACAAGGACCAGATCGTCGACATCGCCTGCGACACGGTGGCCGACGGCAGCCGGGTGGACACGCCCGAGTTGATGGCCCTCTACGGGCTTACCGTCCCACCCCAGCGGGTCGGCGTCTGATCCCCCGGTACGTGCCCCCACGGTCACGGGCCGTTGCGATAGCGTCTGTCCACTGACGTGACCGGACGCGTCAGGGGCACGGGGGTGCGCTGTGGGAACGATCGCTCGACACGTCGCCGGTGCGGTGGTCGCCTGGCTCGTCGTCACGTTCGAGGGACTGGTGGGCTACCTCGGTCTGCTCGGATACGCCGTGATCACGGGCACCGATCCGGGCGGGCCGCTCGCGGGGCCGGTCTTCGTGCTGGTCGCCGCGCTGGTGGGCTTCGTCGTGGTGCCGCTGCTGGTGGTCCCGGCCGTCCTGGTCGGTGAGGTGACGGGGCGGCGCCGGGGCCGCTTCATGGGCGCCCTGATCGGCGGGGGAGGGGCGATGCTGCTCGCCGCGCTCGGCGCGGCGGCGGTGGCGCTGGCCACCGACGTGTCCGGGGGAGGGTCCGTCCTGGCCGGTCTGGTCGCCGCGCTCGCCGCCGTCGGGCCGGTTGCGGCGCACGCCGCCACGGCCGAGGCGGTACGCCGTACGGCCCGGCGGATCCGTCGGCGCAAGCCCGCCACGGTCGGCGAGGAACGCTTCGCCGGTCTGTCGTCCCAGGGTCTGTGACCCCGCCACCGCCAGGGAGTTCCCTCGTCAGCTCCTCGCTCGGCGCAGCCAATCCTGGGTCAGTGACCGCAACAGCGCGGGTTGTTCGAACGGCAGGTAGTGCCCGGCCGCGTCAACCGCAGTGAAGGTGCCCCGGGGATAGTGGCGCATGGAGCGGAACTGGTCGGCATAGCCGACTATCCCGTCCTGTCGGCCGGTGATCACGCTGACCGGACCGCTGAAGACGATGTCCGCATCCTCATCGGGGAGCGCGTAGTCAGCGCCCCCTTGCAGCTCTTTCTGGAACTTCTCATCGCCGGGCCCGCCGGATTCCAGAGCCCTGAGCACCGTCGCGACGACAGCCGAGGTGCGATGGCCCAGCGCGGCGTCGAGGTGTGGGCGCAGTTCTGCGGGGGCGTCGTCCAGCCAACCCGTGGGTGCTTCGGGCGGCTCGCACTCAGGCAGGTCCCGGTCTCGTCTTGGCATTTTGACGCCCGGGCAGACGAGAAGCAGGCCACTGACGAGCTCGGGCCGTTGGCGTGCGATTCCGGCGGCGAGGTAGGCGCCGTAGGACGCACCAGCCAGCAGGACCGGCTTGTCGACGTTGCGGTCGAGCCACGCGCACACGGTGTCCAGCACCGCCTGCGAGGTGGCTCGGCAGTTCGCTGGCGAGTCTCCGTGGCCGGGCAGGTCCAGGTAGATCTCTCGCCCGCCGGCACCCGCGAAGGCAGGAGCGAAGGCCGCGGCCATGGCGGCGCGCGTCATGCTGAACATCGGGAGGCATACGATCACCGGTCCGGCTCCCGGTGATTCATCAAACGCCAGGTCCATCCGAAATCCCCACGGGTGTCTTCACGGCCGGGTCACTCGCCGGCCGCCGCCATGAACTCCCGCACCGAGCTACGCGGGTCGCCCGAGCGCACCAGCGCTTCCCCGACCAGTACGACGTCGGCACCCCACTGGCGGTACTCGGCGACGTCCCCGGGCCCGGAGACGCCGGACTCGGCCACCGCGATCGTCCCCGCCGGGATGGCGGGGGCCAGCTGCTTGAAGACCGTACGGTCCACCTCGAGCGTGGTCAGATCACGGGCGTTGATGCCGATCAGCTCGGCGCCCGCGTCGACGGCTCGGGCGAGCTCGTCGGCGGTGTGCGCCTCGACCAGCGCGGTCAGCCCGAGTTCGCGGGCCAGGCCCAGCAGGTCGGCGAGCAGTCCGCCGTCGAGCGAGACCACCATCAGCAGGATCAGATCCGCACCGTGGGCACGGGTCTCCCACACCTGGTACGGCGTGACGATGAAGTCCTTCCGGAGGATCGGGACGTCCACGGCCCGGCGGACGGACTCCAGGTCGGCGAGCGAGCCGCCGAATCGCCGTTGCTCGGTCAGTACGCTGATCGCTGCCGCGCCACCCGCCGCGTACTCCCGCGCGAGGGCCGCGGGGTCCGGGATGTCGGCGAGCGCCCCCTTGCTCGGGCTGCTGCGCTTGACCTCGGCGATGATCGATACACCGGGGGCGCGGAAACGCGGGAGCACCTCCAGGGCCGGGGGTGTGTCGCCGACGCGCGCCTTCAGCTCCGCCAGCGAGACCGCGCTCTGCCGGGTCGCCAGGTCGGCACCGACACCCTCAAGAATTCCATCCAGCACGCTCAACGTTTCTCCCGGATGAGACCGATTTTTCCCAACGATTCCGAACGTACCGCTGCCAGGTCTTCTTCGACCAACGGCGATTCCCGGTAGCGACTTCGACCACCCGTGGCTTCATCCGTGGTCACCTACCGCTGTCGCGGCTGCTCACCCTCTCGGCGGGCGGTGCTGAACCGGCGTTGGTAGGCCGCCGGGCTGATCGACAGCTTCCTGGCGAAGACCCGTCGCATGCTCTCGTAACTGGGGAACCCGGCGACGGTCGCGGCCTGCGTCGCGTTGTGTCCCTGGTCCAGTAGTGCCCGGGCCATGTCGAACCGGATGTTCTCCACGTACCGGGCCGGTGTCGTGGACAGTTCGTCGTGGAAGAGCCGGGTGAGCTGCCGGGTGCTCACGTTGACATGTTTCGCGAGCTCACCGAGCGAGTGGTCCCCCCGGGGATTCGCCGTCACCAGGTCGGTGATCCTGCGCAGGGCCGGCGAGCGAGGCGGTGGTCCCTGCAGCGGTGCCGAGAACTGGGACTGGCCGCCCGCACGCTGCATGTACACCACCAGGGCGCGGGCGACGTCGCGCGCCAGGTCGGGCCCGTGGTCCTCCTCGACGAGGGCGAGCGCCAGGTCGATTCCGGCCGTCACCCCGGCCGAGGTGTACGTGGTGCCATCGCGGACGTAGATCGCATCGGGCTCGACGCGGCACGTCGGGCATCGGGTGGCCAGTTCGTGCGCGACCTTCCAGTGCGTGGTCGCGCGCTTGCCGTCGAGGAGGCCGGCGGCGGCCAGGACGAACGCCCCGGTGCAGATAGACGCGACCCGACCGGCCGCGGCCGCCGGTATCCGTACCGCGTCCGCCAGGACTGCGGAGACTGGGGTGCGCGGGTAGAGGTCGGAGCCGGCCACCAGGAACGTGTTGAACGTCGGCTCCGCGGAGACTGCGCCTTCGACCGCGAGCCGGACCCCGAGGTTCGACACGACGTCCGCTCCGGTCGGCGACAGCAGCACGATCTGGTAGTCCGCGCCGAACCGGTTCGCCTCCTTGAACACCTCGGCGGGACCGGCGACGTCCAGCAACGTCACTCCGTCGTAGACGAGGATCGCGACGCGATGGGCGGGAGGAGGCACCGCCCCCGTCGTTCCGGAGCCGGTTCCGCGCGGTGACCAGCCGGACCCCGGCAGCACTGACCGCCGCCGGGTCGGCGACGTAGGAGGCGTGGACACCGTCCAGTGGTAGCACACAGTGATACGGGGGACGACGGGGATCCTCGTGGGCGGGGACCGGGTGACCGGCGTTATCTCTTGCCGATAACGGGCACAACCTGGCGTGATCAGCGAGGAGTCACGGTGCCGTGCGCACGAACTGCGACGTTCGGTGCCGATGTCCGGTCAGCCTCCACCCGACGAACCCGACGGCAGGCACGGTACGGAACAGGTCGTGACGGACGACGCGAAATGGTGCACCCATCCGGACCTCGACGGCGACCTCGACGTGGTCCGGGTGCTGCGGGACGGCTCCGGGCAGGACCGGCCGGCCACGGTCCGGATGCTTGGCCTGGTGGATGGTCTCATTACCGCGAGCTCGATACCTCAGAGGCATATTGATGACTCTGAGGTATCGGCCTGGTAGGCATATCGGCCTCGCGAAGTGACACGGCGCGCCCGGTGGTGGCGCACTCGGATGTGCCGCGCCGCGTCCGGATATGAGTGATTCCTGGCCTGACGAAGGCGGCGCCGCACCTCCCTCGGTGAGCAGCATGGACGTCGGACACATGGTTCGCGTTCGACACACTTCACAGAGAGTCAGAGGTCATGCCAGAGATCATCGCGGGGTTGGAGATTCCTGAGACAGCGGCGGTCGCCGAGGCGACCCGGTTCGTTCAGGAGGCGACGAGGCCCACCATCTACCACCACTCCCGGCGGGCGTTCCTCTTCAGCCGGATGCACGCCCACCGGCTCGGCGTGGAGCTGGATCCGGAGCTGCTCTACATGTCGAGCATCTTCCACGACGTCGGCCTGCTGACCCCCTTCTCCGACGTCGTGCAGCGCTTCGAAGTCGACGGCGCCGACCACGCACGCAAGTTCCTCCTGGAGCGGGGCTTCTCGACCGCCGCCGCCGAGACCGTCTGGACGGCGATCGCGCTGCACACCACGCTGGGCATTCCGGAGCGGATGGCCCCGGAGATCGCGTTCACGCAGCTCGGCATCGCGACCGACGTGATCGGGATCGCCCTGGACGCGCTGGAGAAGGACCAGGTGGCCGAGGTCCTCGCCGTCCACCCACGAGGTGACTTCACCAACGAGTTCCTGCGCGCCCACGTCGACGGGCTCAAGGACCGCCCCCACACCACGGACGCCACCATGAACTCCGACATACTCGAGCACTTCATCCCGGGCTTCCAGCACACGAACGTGGTCGAAGCCATCCTCAACTCGCCGTGGGAAAGGTGACCCGCCCGGGCCACGCGATGACTGGTGTGAATCGTTTCGACAGTGGAGGACGGCTCGGACGTCGGGCTTCGTTCGTCCTGCTCGCCGGCGCGAACGTGCTGATGATGGCCACCGCCAGCGCGCCCTCCCCGATCTACCCGCTGTACCGGGAGCGTTGGGGCTTCTCGGTGACGATGCTGACGGTGATCTTCGCCGTGTACGTCGCCGGCCTGCTCGGCGCCCTGCTGACGGTCGGGTCGCTCAGCGATCATTTGGGTCGCCGTCCGGTGCTGGTCGCCGCGCTCCTCCTGGCGGCCACCAGCACGGCGATCTTCTGGACCGCCGGTGGGGTGGGGTCGCTGCTGACAGCGCGCGTGGTGCAGGGCCTCGCCACCGGGGCCGCGACGGGTGCGCTCGCGGCCGGGTTGGTCGAGTTCGCACCCGAGGAACGCCCGCACCTGGGGACCACGTTGGCGGCCGTGGGCACCGGCATCGGCATGGCGGTCGGTGCGGGGGCCATCGGGCTGCTCGTCGAGGTGACCAGGTATCCCGACGCGTACGTGTTCCCATTCCTGACGCTGGCGTTCGTGAGCCTCGCGGTGGCGGTCCTCGCCATTCCTGAGCCGCACCCCCGGCGAGCCGGTGCGCTGGCGTCGCTGCGACCGCGGGTCCGCGTTCCCCGGGAAGCTCGGCCGGAGTTCCTCGCCTCGGTCCCCGCCATCGTCGCCGGGTGGGCCCTGGCCGGGCTGTTCCTGGCGCTCACTCCGTCCCTGGTGACCACCGCGCTGCACGTGGGGTTCGGCGCCGCGGGTGGGCTCAGCATCGCGGTGCTGTTCGTCGGCAACAGCGCGGGCGGGTTGTGGTCCGTCCGGCACGCGCCACGGGTCGCCACCTCGCTGGGGGCCGGGGCCCTGGCCCTCGGGTCCGCTGGACTGGCGGCGGCCCTGGCGCTCACCTCCGCGACCGCCTTCGTGATCGGCTCGGTCGTCGCCGGGCTCGGCGCCGGGTTGGCGTTCAACGGAACGCTCCGTACGATCAGTGCGGCGACCAGCGCGAAGGCCCGCGCGGGAGTCTTCTCCGCCGCCTACGTGGTCAGCTATTCGGCACTGAGCGTCCCGTCGCTGGCAGCGGGCCTGCTGGCCCGGTGGTGGGGGCTGGAGACCACCGCCTACCTCTACATCGCGTTCGTCGCGGTGCTGGCGGTGCTCGCCGTGGTCCACGCCGGACGTCAATCGACTCGGCGGCGCTCCGCCGACGGGCGGCCCGCGAACTCCGCGGCCGGGAGCCGTCAGCACGCGCGGACCCCGTGCTGAGCCCTCACAACCATCCATACCGACGAACCTCTCCTGGAAGGATTCGACGTGCGAGCGATCGTCGTGCGGGACCGTGACGCGGGTGTCGACGGCCTCACCCTGACCGACATGCCTTACCCTCACGCCGCCGAGAACGACGTCATCGTGCGCGTGCACGGCGCGGGCTTCACCCCGGGTGAGCTCGACTGGCCCGGGACGTGGACCGATCGCGCGGGCCGCGACCGGACACCCAGCATTCCCGGGCACGAGCTGTCCGGAACCGTGGTCGAACTCGGCTACGGGACCACCGGCCTCACTGTGGGCCAGCGGGTGTTCGGGCTCACCGACTGGGCCCGCAACGGATCTTTGGCCGAGTACACCGCGGTGGAGGCGCGTAACCTCGCCCCCCTCGCGGCCGACATAGACCTCACCGTGGCCGCCGCGCTGCCCATCTCGGGGCTGACCGCGTGGCAGGGACTTTTCGACCACGGCCGTCTCACGGCCGGCCAGAGCGTGCTCATTCACGGCGCCGCTGGCGGCGTCGGCTCGATCGCCGTTCAGCTCGCGCGGGAGGTGGGCGCCCGGGTGATCGGCACCGGCCGAGCCGAGGACCGCGATGTCGCGCTCGGCCTCGGCGCGCAGACCTTCCTCGACCTGGCCGTCGACGATCTGCGGCAGGTCGGCGAGGTGGACGTGGTGTTCGACGTCATCGGCGGCGACATCCTCGAACGATCGACCCAACTGGTACGCCCGGGCGGCACCCTGGTCACCATCGCCACGCCACCCACCGTGCAGCCCACGGACGGGCGTGCGATCTTCTTCGTCGTCGAACCCGATCGCGCCCGGCTGATCGACCTCGCCGAGCGTCTCCGCGCAGGGCGGCTCAAGCCGATCGTGAGCGAGGTGCGACCGCTTGCCGAGACGGCCTCCGCGTTCGCCCGCCACCGCCGTACACCCGGCAAGACGATCATCCAGGTAACGGACGGACAGGGCGCGTGACCCGGGCCTGAATCGCCCACGGCGTGCTGGTCGTCGACGCCGCGCCGGCCCGCGGGTGAGGGGTGCGCGAAGTCCGCGCCGACGGCTCAGGTCCACCTGCGGGATGCCGTACGACTCGCACGGCATCCCGCGTCCGAACCCTCGTGGTCGTCAGCCGACCACGCCCCCGGTCAGGACGTCGCCTGGTCCAGCCGGCCGGTGGCGGCGAGCTGCTTGTACCAGTGCGCGCTCTGCTTCCAGGTACGGACCTGGGTGTCGTAGTCGACCCGGATGATCCCGAACCGGCGGTCGTAGCCGTAGCCCCACTCGAAGTTGTCCAGCAGCGACCAGACGAAGTAGCCACGCACGTCCGCGCCCTGCGCCCGGGCGTCGGCCACCGCCGCGATGTGCCGCCGCAGGTAGTCGATGCGCCGGTCGTCGGAGATCGTGCCGTCGGCCGACACCACGTCGTCGAAGGCCGCGCCGTTCTCGGTGATCATCAGCGGCTGGCTCGGGTACTCGCGGCGCAGGCGCAGCAGCAGCTCGGTGAACGCCTCCGGGTCGATGTTCCAGCCCATCGCCGTGTACGGGCCGGGCTGCGGCAGGAAGTCCACGTCGTCGGCGGCCACCCAGGGCGTCGCCGCCGACTGGCCGTGCCCGTCCGCGTCGGAACGGGGCGACACCCCGTCCCAGGCGCGGACCAGCGTGCTGGAGTAGTAGTTCACCCCGAGCATGTCCAGCGGCACCGCGATGAGCTTCTCGTCGCCGTCGTGCACGAACGACCAGTCGGTGACGGACGCCGTGTCGGCCAGCAGGTCTGCCGGGTAGGCGCCGTCCAGCATCGGGCCGAGGAAGGCGCGGTTCGCCAGGGCGTCGATCCGGCGTACCGCGTCGAGGTCGGCCTCCGAGTCGGACGCCGCGCGGACGACGTGCAGGTTGAGCGTCACCGACAGGTCGGCCGCCGGGGCGGTCTCCCGCACCACGCGCCCGGCCAGGCCGTGCGCCAGGTTCAGGTGGTGCACCGCGGCCAGCGCCGCCGCCGGCTCGGTACGCCCCGGCGCGTGCACGCCGGAGGCGTAGCCCAGGTACGCGGAGCACCACGGCTCGTTCAACGTGGTCCAGGTGTGCACCCGGTCGCCCAACGCCCCGACGATGCCGGCCGCGTACTCCTCGAAGCGCAGCGCCGTCTCCCGCGACGCCCAGCCCCCGGCGTCCTCCAGCTCCTGCGGCAGGTCCCAGTGGTACATGGTCGCCACCGGGCGCACCCCGCGCTCCAGCAGCCCGTCGACGAGACGGGAGTAGAAGTCGATGCCGGCCCGGTTGAACTTGCCGGAGCCGCCCGGCTGCACGCGGGGCCACGCGATGGAGAACCGGTACGCGCCCAGGCCCAGCTCGGCGATGTGCCCCAGGTCCTCCCGCCAGCGGTGATAGTGGTCGGCGGCCACGTCGCCGGTGTCGCCGTTCAACGTCCGGCCGGGGGTGTGACTGTAGGTGTCCCAGATGGACCGGCCCCGGCCGTCCTCGGTGGCCGCCCCCTCGATCTGGTACGAGGCGGTGGCCGAACCCCAGACGAAGCTCTCGGGAAAGACGTACCCCGTCATCGCTGCACTCCCTGGATCTCGCAGTGGTGTCCCGTCGACTCTCCCGCCACCAGTTCGGCGGCGGCTGCGCCGTCCGCGTAGCGCACCTCGAACTCGGCGGCCGGCCCGTTCCCGGGCGACGGCACCCGTACCCGGGTCCGCTGGCCCTGCGTCGGTGCGAAGAGCCGCAGGCGTACTCCGTCGGCCCACTCGTAGTCCGGCCGGTCGGTGCGGTTCCCGAACGGGATCACCGCGCCGGGCCGGGCCAGCACGGGCAGGCTGTCGAACTCGTGCTTCTCGGTGAACCACGCCGGACCGGTGAGCTGCTCGCCGGTCACGAGGTGGGTCCAGGTGCCGGCCGGCACGTAGAACGTCACCTCCCCGTCGGCGCTCATCACCGGCGCCACGAGGACGTCGGGACCGAGCATGTACTGCCGGTCAAGGTACGCCGCGGCCGGGTCGTCCGGGAACTCCAGCACCATCGGCCGCATCATGGGCACGCCGTCGCGGTGTGCCTCCTCGGCGACCGCCGCGAGGTACGGCATCAGGCTCATCTTGAGCCGGGTGAAGTGCCGCAACACGTCGACGGCCTCGTCGTCGAACGCCCACGGCACCCGGTACGAGCCGGAGCCGTGCAGCCGCGAGTGCGAGGAGAGCAGTCCGAACGCGATCCACCGCTTGAACACCGCCGGGTCCGGGGTGCCCTCGAAGCCGCCGATGTCGTGGCTCCAGTAGCCGAACCCGGACGCGGCCAGCGACAGCCCGCCGCGCATTGACTCGGCCATCGCCACAAACGTGGACTCGCAGTCGCCGCCCCAGTGCACCGGGAACTGCTGCCCGCCGGCGGTGGCCGACCGGGCGAAGAGCACCGCCTCGCCCTCCCCGCGTTCGGCCTCCAGCAGCTCGAAGACCGCCTTGTTGTAGAGGTGGGTGTAGTAGTTGTGCATCCGCTGCGGGTCGGAGCCGTCGTGCCAGACCACGTCGGTCGGGATGCGCTCACCGAAGTCGGTCTTGAAGCAGTCGACGCCCATGTCGAGCAGCGCCTTGAGCTTGCCGGTGAACCAGGCGACCGCGTCCGGGTTGGTGAAGTCCACCAACGCCATGCCGGCCTGCCACTTGTCCCACTGCCAGACCGACCCGTCCGCCCGGCGGACCAGGTAGCCGTGGCGGCGACCCTCCTCGAACAGGTACGAGCGCTGCGCGATGTACGGGTTGATCCAGACGCACACCTTCAGGCCACGCTCGTGCAGCCGGCGCAGCATGCCCTCCGGGTCGGGGAAGGTCGCCGGGTCCCAGACGAAGTCGACCCAGTGGAACTGCCGCATCCAGAAGCAGTCGAAGTGGAACACCGACAGCGGCAGGTCCCGTTCGGCCATCCCGTCGATGAACTCGGTGACGGTCTTCTCGTCGTACGAGGTGGTGAACGACGTCGACAGCCACAACCCGTACGACCAGGCCGGCACCCGAGCCGGTCGGCCGGTCAACGCCGTGTAGCGCCGCAGCACGTCCTTCGGTGTGGGGCCGTCGATCAGGTAGTAGGTGAGCGTCTGACCCTCGACGCTGAACTGCGTCTGCGACACCACCTCCGAACCGATCTCGAACGCCACGTGCTCCGGGTGGTCGACGAAGACCCCGTAGCCGCGGTTGCTGAGGTAGAACGGCACGTTCTTGTACGCCTGCTCGCTGGCGGTGCCGCCGTCGGCGTTCCAGATGTCGACGACCTGGCCGTTCTTGACGAACGCGCCGAACCGTTCGCCCAGCCCGTACACGGTCTCGCCCACGTCGAGCCCGAGCCGCTCGTGCACGTACTCGCGGCCGTCGGCGTCGGTGACGACGCCGATGCTGCGCTCGGTGGACGACGTCAGCAGTCGGTCGCCGTGCAGGAAGTCGACCCGCCAGCCGTCGACGAGCGAGATCCGGGCGGTCAGCCGTCCGCTGGCCACCGTTGCGCTGGGCCCGGTGACGTCGACCTCGACCGGGTGCTCGTCACCGGCGGCCACCTCGAACCGGGGCAGCCTCGGTGACTCGCCGAGGTGGTGGGCGATGGTGACGCCGATGACCCCGTCGGCGGGCGAGAAGAACCGTACGGTGACGACCGGGCGGTTGAGGGTGTCGCCGCGACTGGTGATCCGGCCGGTGGGGGCGAAGACGGTGAGACCGCGCTCGTCGGGCTCGACCGACTCCACCGCGCCGGGGCGCAGCACGGTGACCCCCGGTCGCATCTGCCAGTACCCGTCGGTGAACTTCACTTCTCGGCTCCTGCCGTGATGCCGCGCGAGAGAGTGCGCTGGAAGATGAGGAAGAAGAGGATGGCCGGCACCAGGCTGATCAGCGCGCCCGCGTTGGTGGTCGGCGCGTCCATCAGCCGGTCGCCCTGCAACGACGCCAGCGCGACCGGGATGGTCTGCGTGGAGTTGTCGATGAGCATGACCAGCGGGATCAGGAACTCGTTCCAGGTCCAGATGAAGAAGAAGATGAGCAGCACCGCGAGGGTCGGCCGGAGGTTGGGGAAGACCACCCGCCAGAGGATCTTCCACCTGCCCGCACCGTCCAGGGCCGCCGCCTCGAGCAGCGAGCGGGGGAAGGTGCCGAGCACGGAGGCGAGCAGGTAGGTGCCGAACGCGCTCTGGATGACGGTGAAGATGATGATCACCGAGAGCTGGGTGTTGTAGAGGCCGACCTGCTTCGCCACGTAGTAGAGCGGGTAGATCAGCGCCTCCTGCGGCAGCATGTTGGCCAGCAGGAAGAGCCCGACGATCCAGAGCCGGCCGCGGACCCGGCCGATGCCCAGGGCGTACGCGTTGAGCAGCGACACGACGACGCCGAGGACCGCGACGGAGCCGGCGATGAGCGCCGAGTTCCACAGCTTCAGCGGGAAGTTGACCTGGGTCCAGTAGTTCCGCAGACCCTTGGTGTAGAACTCCGAGGGCCAGCTCAGCGGGCCGCCCGACGAGTAGTCACCGGGCGACTTGAACGCGTTGAGCAGCATGAACACGAACGGCACCAGCATGGCGAGCGCGCCGAGGGTGACCAGGACGAGGACGATCCAGCGGCTCGCGCCGCGGTGGTGCCGGTCGCGGGCGGGCTGCGGCCGGCGCGGGGTCACCGCGTTCTCGGCCGGTGTGAGCGTGACGGTCATGTCAGACCCCCCGGTCCTGGCGCTCGCTGCGGTACTGCAACCAGATGAACACCACGGCCACCACGATGATGATCAGGGTGAGCACGGTGGAGATCGCGGAGCCGTAGCCGACCTGGAGCTTCTTGAAGAACGTGTAGTAGGCGAAGTACGACGGCACGTTGGTCGAGTTCTCCGGCCCGCCACGGGTCAGCGCGAACACCGGGCCGAACACCTTCAGCGCCGCGATGGTGCAGGTCAGCGCCACTACGAAGGTCTCGGGCCGGATCTGCGCCAGGGTGATGGCCCGGAACCGGCGGAACCAGTTGGCGCCGTCGACCTCGGCGGCCTCGTACAGCTCGGGATCGACGCGTTGCAGCGCGGCCATGAAGACGACCACCGGGTAGCCGATCTGCACCCAGATCATCACCGCCATCACGCTGGGCATGGCGGTGTTCGGGTCGCCGAGCCAGTCGTGCCGCAGCGCGCCGAGGCCGATCGCGTCGAGCAGGCTGTTGAACGCGCCGTCCGGGCGCAGGATCCAGCCCCAGACGATGCCGGCCACCACGACCGGCAGCACCTGCGGCAGGTAGAAGGCGGCGCGCAGCGCGGCGGCGGTCCGTGGCTTGAACTTCCGCCCGATGACGTCGAAGAGCGCGGCGGCGAGCACCAGCCCGAGCAGGGTCGGCACCACCACCATCGCGACGATCATCGCGAGGGTGTTCTTGAAGGACGTCCAGAACACCTGGTCGTGCAGCAGGTGTTGGTAGTTGTCCAGGCCGATGAAGGTGGGATCGCCGACGCCGGACCACTTGGTCAGCGACAGGTAGAGGGTGCCGACCAGCGGCGCACCGATGACCAGGATGAAGAGCACCGCTCCGGGCAGCAGGTAGAGCCAGTATCCGGCGTTGCCGTTACGACGCTTCCGGCCGGTCGGGGTGGGTTCGGTGGAGGTGGCGGGCCGTTCCGGGCCGGCCACGGTCTCCGGGAATGCCATGGGAGATCCTTCCCGGCGGGGTGGGCGTGCCGGTCGTGCCGGGCGCGCCCACCCCTCGCCGTGTCACTTGCCGGTGATCTCCTTGACGCCGTCGTCGTACGGCTTGGCGATCGCGTCGAGTACCTGGTCGGGCTTCTTGGACCCGTTGATCAGACCCTGGAAGCCGGACACCAGCACGTCGTAGTAGCCAGGCACCGGCCAGTCCGGGTAGAAGGCCAGACCGTCCTGCTGGCTGATCACGTTGAAGTTCTCGATCAGCTTCTTGTTCTTCGGGTCGGTGATCTTCGACGGGTCACCGGCAACCGGAACACCGCCGTTGTTGCCGATCAGCGCCTGGATCTCCGGGCGCATGGTGATGTCGATGAAGTCGTACGCGAGGCTCTTGGCCTTGCTGTTGGTCGGGACCACCCAGAGGTTGCCCGACGAGCCCGCGTGGAACTTGTTGCCGGGGAACAGGAAGGAGTCCCAGTTGAACTTGATCTCGTCCTTGAAGCGGCCGTACCACCAGCTGCCGGAGACGATCATCGGGGCCTTGCCGGAGATGAAGGCGGTGCCCATGTCCTCGGCCTTCAGGCTCGCCGAGTCCTTGGCGACGTAGCCCTTGTTCACCCAGTCGGCGAAGGCCTCCGCGCCGTACTTCAGCGGGTCGGCCTTGAAGTCCACCGGGTTCTTGTAGAGCTGGTAGTCGTCGACGAACTTCCGGTCGGCCTTGGAGAGCGCCAGCTGGTAGAAGAGCTGACCGGCCGGGTACTCGGCGCCGGCCTCGGCCAGCGGGGTGACGCCCTTGCTGACGAAGGTGTCCATCGCCGTGGTCATCTCGTCGAGTGTGGTCGGCACCTTGATGCCGTACTTGTCGAAGAGGTCCTTGTTGTAATAGACCATGACGTACTCGCCGTAGTTCGGCACGCCGTACCAGTTGCCCGAGCCCATCACGCCCTTGTCGCTGTACCGGGCGGTGGTCTGCAGGCTGGGGCTGAGCTCCTTGTCCCAGCCGCGCTTGGTCGCCTCGCCGCTCAGGTCGGTGAGCAGTCCCTGGGAGGAGAGCAGGCCCGCGGTCGCGTTGCCCTTGTTGTACTCCATCAGGTCCGGGCCCTCGGACGAGTTGATGATCATGCCGGCGTTCTGCTGGATCTGCTCGAACGCCTTGCGTTCGAACTGGACCTCGACGCCCGGGTGCTCGTCCTTGAAGATCTGGATCGCGCGGTCCCAGGCGATTCCCATCGCGCTGTTCTCGCTCTCGTAGTGCCAGAGCTTGAGGGTCTTGGCATCGCTGCCGTCGCCGCCCTCGTCGCTGCCGCACGCGGCCACCGTGGTCGCCGCCGTGGCGGCCAGTGCGACCGCAGCGATCACCCTACGGAATCGCCTCATTGCTATCCTCCTGGTGAGTATCGTCCCGGTACTTACCTGGCCCGTCGTCGCGTGGCAGCGCGACGGCGGGCCGACGTGTGTCACGTCCCCGGCGGGCCGGAGCCGGTCGGGTCGCTGTGGTCGCCGTCGATGACGACGACCTTCCGTGCGGCCGGGGAGGTCGATCCCCGTACCTCCAACGCGCACGGCAGCAGTTGCTGGTGCTGGGCGTCCCCGGCGTTCTCGACATGGCGCAGCAGCGCCTCGACTGCGATCCGCCCGAGCGCCGAGCCCGGGGAGGTCATCGCGGTCAGTGCGGGGGTGGCCAGCTCGGCGACCTGAGGTGAGGTCACCATCGAGACCACGGAGACGTCGTGCGGGACCGCGAGGCCCCGGTTGGTCAGTTCGCCGAGGATCCCGAAGATCGCGTTTTCGTTCATGACCAGCACGGCGCTGAGGTCGGGTGCCGCCGCGAGCGCCGCGGCCAGGGCCGCGCGTCCGCCGGCCGCGCTGTCCTGCGTCGGGATCATCAGGGGCTCCAGGCCGTGGCCGGTCATCGCCGTCACGAAGGCGTCCCGGGTACGTACGGCCGGCCCGTAGCCGGTCGCGATGGCGGCCGCCGAGTGGTTCACGTAGACGATGCGCCGGTGCCCGAGGTCGACCAGGTGGTCGACGGCTTCCCGGACGGTCTGGTCGAAGTCGATGTCCACGTACGACAGGCCGGTGGTGTCGCCGGTGCGGCCGATCAGCACCAGCGGCACGGCGGCCTCCTGGAGCGCGGTCACCCGTTCGTCCTCGACCTGTACCTCCATCAGCACGGCGCCGTCGAGCATCCGCTGGCTCGCCAGCCGGCGGAGGTCGTCGAGGTCGCCGACGGGGGAGAGGACCAGGTGGTAGCCGGCGGCGCTCGCCGCGGCCGCCGCGCCGGTGACGAAGGCGGTCTCGGTGGCGCCCAGCCCGCGCTCGTCCATCGGCATCAGCAGCCCGACGATCCGGCTGCGCCGGCTGGCCAGCCCGCGCGCCATGGCGTTGGGCTGGTAGCCGAGTTCGGTCATGGCCGCGAGCACCTTGTCGCGGGTGGCCTGGGAGATGGGGCGCGTGCCGGTCAACACGTACGACACGGTGCTGACCGAGACCCGGGCGAGGCGCGCGACGTCATGCATCGTTGCCATCGCGCACCTCCTTTGGTCGCGCTCCCACCCGGCTGTCGAAGCGTTTCGACTAACCGTTTCGACGGAACCGTAGGACACGTTCACCGCGCCGTCAATAGTTGTTTTCGAGCCGTGGCCTGCCCGGATGCTCGGGCCGCCGGTGGCGGAGGGCGGTCCCGGTGGCCGGTGGGGTTGATCGACTCGACTTCATTGCTGTCGGGCTGTCCCGGACGTCCGGACGGCCCGACAGCATGGATCTCGAGTTGACCATCGCTCCGGCTGGGGTGCGAGCCCCACGAGCCCGAGCCGACCTCGCTCAGCCGCTGGCTCTCGCCGCCGCCAGCGAATCTCGGCCAACGAGGTCCCGGGCAAGCTTGATCTCCTCCACGCCCTCCTCGAAGCGGACGGGGCCGGCCGGCGGCGCGGACGGTGCTGTGTACGGGTGGAAGGCGTCAGCGATGTCATCCGTGTCGTTGATGAAGTCCAGCACGGCCAGGTCGGACTGGCTTCTGCGGTCGCGGTTTAGCCGGCAGAGGGTCTGCACGTCACCGCAAGCAAGGGGTACTGGCGTGTCGCCGGATCGGCTGTCGGTCAGTGGGTCGTGTCCACTGCTCACGGGGCGACCGTGGTTTGGAGCGTCTGTGTTGAAGCTGGTGCCGGCTTGGAGCAACGGTGACGAACCGAGGGATGCGGGACTGTATGTCCGGTGGTGCGAGTAGGGGGACGGGTGACCCGTCCCCCTACTCGGTTGGTTATGTCTGGTGGTGACTGATGCGGTCCGGTCTGACGACGAGGAGGCCGGGCAGGGTCGATTCGAAGCGAAGAGCGTCCGATCGCCGCGCACAGTGCGGGGCCCGTCTCGCTGATCGAGCGCAGGTGCCGCCGCCTGGCGCAGCGGGTAGGGGCGGCTGGGCCTCGCTACCAGTTGCCTCCGTTGAATGACCGCTTGTACCAACCGCGGTGGTCGTTGGAAGCGGTCGCAATCGTATAAATGATGCCGCCGACCGCGATCAGGAAGGGTGCCCACCCGACCGTTAGACTGTCGAAATCCTGAGCCCAACCGGAGGCATGGCCACCCCCTGAGTTGAGTTCCTGATACCAGACGTGGTTATCGGGAGCCCGCCCGGCCATCTGCATGTTGCCGGTGTTGGAGGTGGCATGCGACCACTGCCCGCTCGGTCAGTTGGTGTTGGTCGACCCGGGTGGGTTCGTCGCGGCAGCGGATGGGGCGCTCGTTGTGGAGGTGCCCGGGGCCGCCCCGGTGTCCGCCTTGATGACGTGCCATGTGCCCATCACGCCTTCACCGTTCGTCTGGCCGGGCGCGCTGTCCTGTGTGTAGCGGTACGCCGGGTGCCCGTCGTACGCGGCCTGTGTGGAGCCCTCCGGACGGGTGATCGTGCTCAACGTGCCCGGCAGCGTCGTACCGTTCGCGGCGCTCGGCGTGCCCGCCACCGGCGGCCAGAGTGCGGCGCATTGCCCCGTGCACGCGGACGAGGTCGGGGTGTCCGGGTCGAACCGGTAAAGCGTGAAGCCGCTCGCGTCGGTCAGAACCGTGCCGAGTGCCGTGTCCGCAGTGCCGAACACCGCGCCGGACGTGCCACTGCCGGATGATGCAGAACCCGTCGGCTGCGAATCGTACGATCCCGGTGAGCCGTCGTTCTGACCCCCGCACGCGGCCAATGCGGCGAGCGCCACCACGGTCGCCCCGACGCGGGCAACGCGAATACGCCTGTTCATGACCGTTCTCCCTCGCGACTGCTGGTAGACATCTCTCAGTCACGAGGGTTGGCCGAAATCGGTTCGAGAGGTGTGATTCACCAGACACCCAGCGAGCTTCGCCGAAACGCTTCGTAGCAAGACGCGCACTGTTCAGCTCGGATGCCGCTACGCATCACCGTCCTGCGACCGGGAGGTGGAGACGGGCCTCGTCTCCGGGCATCCGGCTCTCCGCTGATTTCACGTAGGACACCCGGCACCGTTTCGGCGCTCCACGTTGGGCATGCTTTCGATCCCGCTGCTGTCCGATCAGTGAGGATCAGCGCACGAGTTGCGTGCTGTCCACGGTGAGCCACTCGCGTTCGTTGAAGTCGGGGTGATCTGCGGTCCGGGACAGCCCGACATCATGGATCTCGCGTTGAGTATTACCTACGCCGGAATGTCGGCGAAGAACTCGCGCAGGGCGGCCGCGACCAGGTCGGGCGCCGTCATGGTCACGAAGTGCGACTGCCCCTGCCAGATGACTCGGCGGGCCCGCGGCATCGCCTCCGCGAGGGCGTTCATCGTGGTGGGCATCGGCTCCCAGGTGTCGGCGCCCTGCATGAGAAGAGTCGGTACGGCTATCGAGGACCAGCGCCCGACCTCCGTGCCGTCCTCGGCGAGCGCTTCGAGATCGTGCAGCCAGCCGACCGCCGACCGCCGTGCCTCGACCGGGTCTGGGGTCCGGTCACCGGCTGCGGCGGCGAGCGCAGCTACAACCTCGGCCGGGACCCGGGTCACCTCGTTCAGTGTCGCGGCCATCGCGCGACGGTCGTCGCGTTCGAAGGCGGCGCGGTACCGGTCGCGCAGCGGCACGGTCTCCGGGCCGGCGGCGAAGAGCGGCGGCTCGAAGAGCGCGAGCGAACGCAGCGCGCGCGGCACCGACAACGCGGTGTGCAGCGACAGGGTCGCCCCGTAGGAGGCCCCGACGAGGTGCACCGCCTTGCTGGACGGTGCGGACGCCGCCTGGATCACGGCCGCCAGGTCGGCGACCTCGTCCGCGAAGGACTTGCTCCCGGCCGGAACCGCACTCGGTCCGTATCCGCGCCTGGCCGGCATCCACACCTCGTGGTCCTGGGCGAGTCGGTCGGCGACCGCGGTCCAGGAGTGCAACCCGCCGCCCGACCCGTGCACCAGGACGACCGGGTCACCGGTGCCGACGACCCGGACCACCAGGCGTGTGCCGTCCGCCGGCCGGACGTGCTGATCGTGGCTCTCGAAGTTCGTCACTGCCGCTCCTCGGTTCTGGTCGGCCAGTTGCTCAGGGTGGCGTGCATCGCGTCGAGGATGCTGCTCCACGACACGTCGATATCGCGGGGATGCCCGAATCCCTCGACGGTTTCCAGACACGCGAAACCGTGGAAGGTGCTGCGGACGAAACGGATCGCGTCGGTCAGCTCCGGCTCGTCGAGCCCGTACCCGCGCAGCATCGCGTAGCTCAGTTCGATGAGGCGGAGATGGCCCGACGAATTCGTACCGACCTCGGGCGGCAACTGCAATTGAGTGGCGGCGTACTGCCCAGGGTGGGATGTCGCGAAGTTGCGCCAGGCCTCGCCGAATCCGACCAGGGCCTGCCGACCCGAGCGGCCCGCCACGGCCAGCGCGAGCCGGTCGGCGAACGCGGCGGCCGCTCGCACGGCGACCTGCTCGATCAGCGCGTCACGGTTGCGCACGTGCACGTACAGCGCGGCATCCGAAACCCCGAACTGCCGCGCGACCGCCGCGACGGTCAACCGCGACAACCCGACCCTGTCCGCCAGCTCCGCTGCCGCGGCAGCCACCCGGGCACTTGTCAAACCCTGCCGTGGCATGCGGCCCTTTCCCTCACTAAGAAATAACTTAGGAGCCCTAAGGTAACAGACGACCTGCGCCCGCAGCGGTGTGGTGCGGATGAGATCCAACGCCCCGCAGCCGGGGCGATCCACGATCCGGGGACGCCCCGAGAGCGAGGATCTCGAGTCGGTCGCCACGCCCGTCGCCAAATGGCGGTGGCTGATCAGCCTGAGGCGTCGTATGCGTCGGGTCGCTGATTGTGCGAAGAGGTTTCGCCACGGAAGGCGATCAAAAAAAGGGGAGCTCTGCTCCCCGCCACTTCCAACTTATAGCGCACCGGGGGTCTTGCGGCAAGACCCGGGTCGTGCCGCAGAATCGCTGACCGATGCCGGGACCTGCGGAAATGCGCACCGGGGACGCCCTGCGGCGGGTGGTGGCGGCCAGCGACTCAGATCGGATCTGATGAATTGAATTCGCAGAATGACAGCGCGTTCGACCTTCCCGAACGACTCTCGGCCAAGGCCGACCCGACGCTGATCGGGAGCGACGAGCGATACTTCGCCGCCCTCGGGGAAACCCTTGAGCAACTGTTCACCGACCTGTCCGAGCGCCTCGATGACGCGCGCAAGGCGCCCGGCGGCAAGGGACGGCAGGCGTTGGACCGGGACCAGGAGGTCCGTCGACTCACCGCTCGCCTGCGCGCGCTACGCCGCTTCGAACTGGACCTGTGCCTCGGACACATGGTCGGCGCGGACGACCCCGAGCCCGTGTACATCGGACGACGTGGCCTCACGGACAGCTCGGGTCGGCGGCTCCTGCTCGACTGGCGCTCTCCGGCGGCCGAGCCGTTCTTCGGGGCGACCCACGCCAACCCGATGGGCCTGGCGAGCCGCCGCAGGTATCGCTGGACCCAGGGCCGGATCACCGACTACTGGGACGAAGTGTTCACCCCGGACGGCTTCGAGGGGCACGCCGCCGCGCTCGACGACCAGTCAGCCTTCATCGCCAGCCTGGGCGGCAGCCGGTCGGACCGGATGCGGGACGTGCTCGGCACGATCCAGGCCGACCAGGACGCCATCATCCGCGCGGGGTCGAGCGGCACGCTCGTCGTCGACGGCGGTCCGGGTACGGGGAAGACGGTCGTCGCCCTGCACCGCACCGCGTACCTCCGCTACGCCGATCCTCGCCTCGGTCGCCGCCGGGGCGGTGTGCTGTTCGTCGGACCGCACCAGCCCTACCTGGCGTACGTCGCCGACGTCCTGCCCAGCCTCGGCGAGGAGGACGTGCAGATCTGCACCCTGCGGGATCTCGTCCCCGAGGGCGCCACGGCAGTCGTGGAGACCGACCCGGAGGTGGCGCTGCTGAAGTCGTCCGCGGAACTGGTCAAAGCGATCGAGGCGGCCGTCCGGTTCTACGAGGAACCGCCGCCGAAGGGGATGACGGTCACGACGGACGAGGCCGACATCTGGTTGAGCGCCGACGACTGGGCGGAGGCGTTCGAGGCGCCGGGCCCCGGCGCCCCGCACAACGAGGCACGTGACGAGGTCTGGTCGGAGTTGCTCACCATCCTGTCGGACAAGTACGACGGCGACGAGCCGAAGGACCTGGTCCGCGGCTCGCTGCGGAGGAACAGGGAGCTGCGAACCACCTTCAACCGGGCCTGGCCGATGCTCGACCCGGCCGACCTCGTCGGGGACCTGTGGTCGGTCCCCGCCTACCTGCGCAAGTGCGCGCCCTGGCTCACCCCGGAGCAGGTCCGGAAGCTGCGACGCGACGACCCCCAGGCCTGGACGATCTCCGACCTGCCGTTCCTCGACGCGGCCCGGCAACGCCTCGGTGATCCTGACGCGTCGGAGCGCAAGCGCCGGAACGACGCCTCCGTCGCCGTCGAACGCGAGCGCATGGCCACGGTCGTCGACGAGCTGATCGAGGCTCACACCTATGACGACGGTGAAGGTGTGCTGGCGAGCCTGCGCCAACCGGACCTCCAGGATGCCCTGGTCGACGAGACTGTGCTGCCCAGCGTCGAGCCCGACCGGCTGGCCGGCCCGTTCGCGCACATCGTCGTGGACGAGGCGCAGGAGCTGACCGACGCCGAGTGGCAGATGCTGCTGCTGCGCTGCCCGTCCCGGAGCTTCACCATCGTGGGCGACCGTGCCCAGGCCCGGCACGGGTTCACCGAATCGTGGCAGGAACGGCTCGAGCGGGTCGGGCTCGACCGGATCGACCTGGCCTCGCTGAGCGTCAACTACCGGACCCCGAGCGAGGTCATGGCGGAAGCCGAGCCGGTCATCCGGGCCGTGCTCCCGGACGCCAACGTGCCGACCTCCATCCGCGGCAGTGGCCTTCCCGTCGTACACGGGTCCACCGCCGAGCTGGACTCGGTCCTGGACAGTTGGCTCGCCGCGAACGCCGACGGGATCGCCTGCGTCATCGGGGACCCCACGTTCGGGGGCACGTCCCGCATCCGGTCGCTGGCCCCGGAGCTGTCGAAGGGGCTCGAGTTCGACCTGGTCGTACTCGTCGATCCGCAGTCGTTCGGAGACGGCATCGAAGCAGCGGTCGACCGCTACGTCGCGATGACCCGGACGACCCGACAACTCGTCATCCTCACCAGCCGGTGAGGTGGCGCACCGGGACGGGCGACGGCTCAGTCCAGGCCGAAGAGGGTCGCGGCGTTGCCCCAGCAGACGGCGCGCAGCCAGTCGTCGCCGAGATCGAGCCGGGCCAGCCCGGCCAGCTGCTCGGCGTACGGGTACGGGATGTTCGGGAAGTCGCTGCCGAGCAGCACCTTTCCGCCGAGCCCCAGGTCACGAAGCCGGGGCAGCTCCTCGGCCGGGAACGGCACGAACCGGTCGAAGAACGAGGTGAACACCATCGTGGTGTCCAGCCGGACCCGTTCGTACCTGGTGGCGAGCTCGAGGAAGGCCCGATAGTCGGGTGCGCCCAGATGCGCGACCACGGCGGTCAGCATCGGGTGTCGGGCGAGCAGGGCGGCGAACGGCTCCGGCCCGGTGTGCGCGGTGCCCACCGGGGCGTGCCCGACGTGCACCACCACCGGTACGCCGGCCTCGGCGAGCAGCCCCCAGACGCTGTCGAGCGCCGGATCGGCCGGCGCGAACCCCCCGACCTGGACGTGCACCTTGAACACCCGAGCGCCGGCCGCCAACGCCTCCTCTACGTAGCGGAAGGCGTCCGGCTCGGGGAAGAAGGTGGCCGAGGGCAGACAGCCGGGAGTGGCCCGGGCGAAGTCGAGGGTCCACCTGTTGAGGTCGGCAGCCATCCCGGGCCGGTGCGCGTACGCCAGCGCGCTGAACGCCCGCACCCCGAGCCGGCGCAGGTGCGCGACCCGCTCGGCGTCGCTCCACCGGTACCGGATCGGCCACTCGGTGCCGACCAGCGGGCCGGCCGCGTCGAAGTACGCCCAGACCCGGCGCAGCAGCCGAGGCGGCAGGAAATGCACGTGTACGTCGGCGAGGCCGGGCAGGCCCAACGCACGCCAGAACGCGGGAACCGTCTCGTCGGCGGCGACGAGGCCCGCCGCGTCCGGGGTGACAAGGCCGCCGGGCCGCGTTCCACCGCGCGAAGCGGGCGCGGCGGCCGGGTGCGGATCTGACGTCATGGGATCGGCTGGTGCGAAGCCGGGGCCGGTCAGATCTCGATGTCGAATCGCTGCAACACCGGGCGGGCCACCAGCCCGGTCGCGGCGAGCAGCGCCACGACGGTCATCACCATCCGCAGCACCACCGTCTCGCCCTTGCTGCCGGTGCGCAGCGCGATCTTGTTGGGCAACCCGATCATCGTCCACATCCGACGCTTGATCGGGATCGGCCAGAGGATGGGCACACCGGCGCGGGTGATCATGTCGCCGAGGATGTGTACGAAGCAGCCCACGCCCAGGGCCGTGCCGATCAACGGATAGCCCCGGCCACCCGGCAGGTTGGCGTAGGTGAACCAGGCCGCCGCCAACGACACGAGGGTGACGATCACCCAGCCGGCCCGTTCCGCCCACTTGTCGAAGAGCCCGCGCAGGGCCAGCCCGATGGTGAAGAACAGCACCCCGATGACGGCCCACTTGCCGTACGCCGCGCAGAGCGCCGTGGTGCCCCAGCCGATCAGCACCGTGAACGGCACGGTGTGGGTCAGGGTCCGGTGGCCGTTCTTGCGCTTCGGGTCCTTGCTGAGTTTCGTCGCGTAGTAGACGCCGAGCGAGATCTTCTCCATCACCTCGGCCAGGAAGAGGCTGACCACGCCGAAGGTGCGGGCCACGGTGGCGCCGCCCTGGTTGGTGGTCACCTTGCCGGAGAGGTCGAGGTCCGGGAAGAGCGCGCCCCCGGCGCAGACGGCGGTGCCGACGGCGAGCGCGAGCGGCGACTGGTGGTAGTCGGCGAACTGGTCCAGCGCCCAGGACCCGGCCAGCCACACCGTCGCGCCCGACAGCGCGTGCGAGGGACCCATCATGTCGGCTCACCCTCCCCAGGGTTCTTGAGCGCCAGAGCGAGATCACTTTAGTCAACGCCCCGTGCGGCGCGGCAGGCCCCCATTCGTCCACAAAGGAGAGACTTAGATGGTCGGGCTGAAGCTCTGCCGGATCATCGCGAAGTAGGCCGCGTTGACCTGCCAGTCGAACTCTTTGGTCAACCAGGAGACGGTGTACGCGCGGTCGGCCGAGGTGTTCGCCAGCAGCCGTGCGGTGTGCATCCGCTCGCCCGCCGCGTCGAGCCAGGCGCACTCCCAGACCGCACCGCCCTCGAAGATGTCCATGGGGGAGATGTCGACCCGGCGATAGCCCGGGAGGGACCCGCCGTCGGTGAGCCGCCGCTCCTCCACCTGCCACCAGAGGGTCGGGTCGACCCGCGCCGCGCTCGCCTCGACGCTGAGCACCCGCGCGCCGCCGGGCTCCCGAAAGCAGGTGACCGCGTCCTCGGTCCAGAGGAACCAGCCGACGGGTGCGGCGATCCGGAACCCGGCCGGATCGGCGTGCCAGGTCCAGCCGGGCACGAGGCGGAACCGGGCACCGGGAGGCGGCGGCACCGACGGTACGGGGCGGGCCGCCGGCGGCGGGGCGGCGGCGCAGGCGAACGCCGCCGCCGGGGCGGTGGGGCTGGCAGCGGCTCCGCCGCCCGACGGCTCGGCCTGCCGATCCCTCCGGTCGACCAGGGCCAGGCCGACACCGACCGCGGAGAGCAGCACGAGCACCGCCGCCGCCGAGCCGAGTACGACACGTCGTCCACGTCCGGCCCCGGCCGACGATTCGAGCCGGACTGGTGGAGGCGAGGGAGGCGCGTGCACCTCCGCCGAGGCCGGTGCCGGCGGGTCCGTCTCCGTCGACGTCGCGCCGGCTTCTGACGGTTGCGGCGCATCGGCGGCCGGCGCCGCGGCGGCGCGCAGCAAAGGCTCAGCCTCGGCAGCGGTCAACCGTCGCCACGGGTCACGCTGAAGCAGGCCGGTGAGGACCGGGCGCAGCGGACCGGCCCGGCGCATCGGGTCCGGCGGCTCGGTGGCCAGGGCGGTCAGTGTCGCCATCGCGCTGTCCCGCGCGTACGGGGGCCGGCCCTCCACGGCCGCGTAGAGCGTGGCGCCGAGCGACCAGAGATCGGTTCGCGGATCCGACACCCCGTCGCGAGCGCGTTCGGGTGCCACGAAGTGCGGCGAGCCGAGGACCATGCCGGGGCCGGTCATGGCGGCGTCTCCGCCGGTGAACGTGGCCAGGCCGAAGTCGGTCAGCACCACGCGACCGTCCGCGGCGACCAGTACGTTGTGCGGCTTGACATCGCGGTGCAGCACCCCCGCGGCGTGCGCGGCGCGCAGCGCGGCCAGCACGGCGAGCCCGATCCTCGCCGTTCTCACCGGATTGAGTGGACCGTCACCGGCGATCATCTGCTCCACCGAACGCGAGCTGACGTACTCCATCACGATCCAGGGGCTCTCCCGGTCATGTACGACGTCGTAGATCCGGACCACGTTCGGGTGGTTGAGCCGGGCGGCGGTACGCGCCTCGCGCAGCGTACGTCGGCGCAGGTCCTCCCGTTCGGCCTCGGCCAGCCAGGCCGGGGGCACGATCTCCTTGACCGCAACGTCGCGGTGTAGCATCTCGTCGCGGGCCCGCCAGACCCGGCCCATCCCGCCGGTGCCGACCAGGTCGACCAGCCGGTACCGGCCCGCGATCAGCAGCTGGCGCACGCTCGCGTCCCCCTCGGTCACCCCCGGTCACACCATAGCCACCGACATCGGTTTTCCTGAGCCCACCAGGGCGGTCAGCGTGGCGGACGCGCGACCGTGCGCCGCCATCAGCAGGCCGTGCCGTCCGCGTAGAGCAGGTTTCCCTCCGGGATGGTGATGCGTGGCCGTGGGTTGCCGACCCGGGTGGCGGAGCGACGGGCCTGGAGCGGGTCGTGCTCGCGGCGCGCGACGGTGTAGCTGCTCGCGGTGCGCGCGGCGATGGCGGCCCAGCTGTAGCGGCGGCCGACCATGCTCCGGGCCTGCCGCGCGACCCGACGGGCGAAGACCTCGTCGCCGAGGAGGCGGTCGACCGCGCCGGCGAGGGCGTCGGGGTCGCTGTGCGGGAAGGTCACCCCGGTGACGTCCGGTTCGACGATCTCGGCGAGCCCGCCGGTGGCCGCGACCGCGAGCGGCGCCCCGGCGGCGGCCGCCTCGAGGGCCACCATGCCGAACGGCTCGTAGAGGCTGGGCACGACCGTCGCGTCGGTCGCGCCCAACAGCGCGGGCAGCTGCGTGGTGTCCAGGAAGCCGGTGAACCGGACGGTCGATCCGAGCGCGAGCTGCCGGGCCTCCTCCTCCAGTTCGTCCCGGTACGGTCCGTCGCCGGCGATCACCACCCGCAGCCCGGGGTGCCGGGCCCGCAGGAACGGCACGGCGTGCACCAGGTGCTGCACCCCCTTCTCGTAGACCAGCCGGCCCGCGTAGCCGACCAGGGGGCCGTCCGCGGCGAACCGGGCCCGGGCCGAGGCGACTGCCCGCGGCCGGGCCCGCCAGGCGCGGTCGTCGACCCCGTTGGGCACCACGTCGATCTGGCCGGTCGACACCTCGAAGAGGGTGGTCACCTGGTCGCGCATGTAGCCCGAGCAGGCGATGACCCGTGTGGAGGAGTTGCTGAGCCAGTGTTCGACGCCGTGGATGGTGCGGTTCATCTCCTCGGGCAGCCAGCCCTGGTGCCGGCCGGCCTCGGTGGCGTGGATGGTCGTGACCAGGGGCAGGTCCAGGTGTTCGGCGAGGGTGACCGCGGTGTGGGCGACGAGCCAGTCGTGGGCGTGGATGACGTCGTAGTCGTCGGCTTCGGTGGCGCGTAGGGCGGCGCGGGTGAGGGTGTGGTTGAAGGCCATGGTCCAGGCCAGGAGGCTGTTGGTGGCCAGGGGGAAGGTGACGGGGTCTTCGGGTGCGCGGATGATGCGCACGCCGTCGGCGTACTCCTCGAGTGGGGCGCCGTCGCTGTGGCGGGTGACGACGGTGACCTCGTGGCCGGCGACGGCGAGGGCGACGGAGAGGGCGTGGACGTGCCGGCCGAGGCCACCGACGAGCACCGGCGGGTACTCCCAGGACAGCATGAGCACTCTCTGCTGCCGGGCGGGTTGCTGGAGGTCGATCACTTCGGCGTCAGCTGACATGCGGCCCCCTCTGAGTTGTCTCCGGGCACGCGCGAACCGGCACCGCTTCTGGTGCCCGCCGCCGCGTCTGGGATCGACACCCATCCTGCCCGCAACGGGATAACCAGCGGAGACACACTCGTTGCGCTCATGTAAAGCGCTAGCGACCCGGTCGCCTCACCCGCAGCAGCTCAGCCACCGACCACGCCTGGAACGGGCAACCCGTCGCCGCGTGCGGTGGCAGACCGTCGGCCGTCTCGCTGACCGAGCCCAGGCCGTACTCGCTCAGATGGGATTCGATCCCCACGAAAACCTCGTCGACCGACATTCCCGCCCGCCGGCAGGCAGCCACGTAGGGTCCGAGCAGCCACGGCCAGACGGTGCCCTGGTGGTAGGCGCCGTCCCGCTCCGCCGGCCCACCCCGGTGCCGTCCGGAGAACTCGGGCGCTTCCGCGGCCAGACTGCGTGGACCGAGCGGGGTGAGCAGCGCCGCCGCGATCCGCCGCAGGGTCGGCTCGTCCGGCTCCAGCGGCGCGTACGGCAGCGACCAGGCCAGCAGTTGATTGGGGCGCAGCGAATCGTCGTCGTGGTGCGCCGCCCCACCCAGCGGGTACGCCGGCGCCGGCGCGTCCACCACGTCGTGCAGCCAACCCCCCGGCGCGGGATAGCGGTCCCGGAAGGAGGCCACCGCCTGCGCGTGCAGCCGGCGCAGTTCCCCGGCGTCCCCACCGGTCGCCTCGGTCAACTCGGCGAGCCCGGCCAGCCCGTTGGCCCAGAGGGCGTTGACCTCCACCGGCTTGCCCGTGCGAGGCGTCACCGGCACCCCGTAGACGCGGGCGTCCATCCAGGTCAGCGCCGTCTCCGGAGTGCCCTGGGTGAGCAGACCGTCGGCCGGGTCGACGGCGATGCCGTACCGGGTGCCGGCCCGGTGCGCGTCGATCACCCCGCGCAGCGCGGGCAGCAGCTCGGCGGCGAGATCCGTGTCGCCGGTGACGGTCACGTGCCGGTTTACCGCGTGCAGGAACCACAGCGTCGCGTCGACCGTGTTGTGCTCCACCCGACCCGTGTCGGCGGTGTTCGCGAGCATCCCCTCCGACAGCGTCGCCGCGTACGAACGCAGCAGCTCCCGTCCCAGCTCGGCCCGGCCGGTGCGGAGAAGGAGCCCCTCGTACGAGATCATCGTGTCCCGCGACCAGGTGCCGAACCACGGATAACCGGCGACCACGTCCGCGGCCGACTCGTCGGTGCGCACCACGAACGCGTCGGCGGCCAGCACGAGCGTCGCCTCGACGTCGTCGGCGGGTTCCGCCTGCGCCACGATCTGCCGGTTGCGCCGGCGGGCCACGTCGATCACCTCGGTCGCCGGCATCGGTTCGAACTCCAGCGGCGCGGCCCAGGCCAGCACCGACACGGTGTCGCCGGGCCGGTCCAGCGCGCCGGAGAAGCGTCCCGCGTACCAGAGGTCCTCCGTCGAGGACAGCCCACGCGCCGCCTCCTCCCGGTGGTGCACGCCGAGCCACCACTGCCCCTCGGGCGCCCAGTTCGGGCCGGCGAGCCGGTACGCGCCCTCCACCACCGCCCCGCCCGCCACCGGCTCGACCCGCAGCGCGGGGCCGTCGGCCCGGCGCTCGCCGTGCGCGTCGCGCCAGGTGCAGGCGGCGGCCAGTTCGAGTCGTACGGGTCCGCCGGAGACGAGCCGGTGCACCACGGCCACGCAGGAGCGGCCGGGCAGCATCGCCAGCTCCCGCTCGATCACCACGTCGCCGATCCGCCACCGCCACCGCGGCACCCCGTCGGCGAGCTCGAAGCGTTCCAGCAGCTCGAACCCGCGCGGATCCACGGTGCCGGAAGCCCACTCGTGCGCGCCCAGGCGCACCCGCGCGCCGGAGGGGAGCAGCACCGCCGGGTCGAGGCTGACCAGCCCCACCCGCCGGGACGCGGGCCGCTCGCCGGCCACCACCAGCAGGCCGTGGTAGCGGCGGGTACGCAGACCGCTGACCGTGCCCATGGCGTACCCGCCGAGGCCGTCGGGCACCAGCCACTCCCGGGTCGCCCCGCTGGTCAGCTCGGTGCAGACCTGGGGTCCGAAGCGAATGTCGATCAACTTTCCTCCACCGGCAGCGGCGTGCCACACGCCACGACGAAAATGGCTCCTGTGGTCAAGTACCCGGACGGCGTCGAAGATGTGCAGGTGATCTCTGACCGTTCGTCCTCCGATGCGCCTGCCCCCGACGCCGAGCGGATCCGGCTCGCCAGAGCCGACGCCGGCGAGCAGGACTGGCGTGCATGGGGTCCATATCTGTCCGAACGGGCGTGGGGGACGGTGCGGGAGGACTACAGCGAGCACGGTACGGCCTGGGACTACTTCCCGCACGACCACGCGCGGTCCCGGACTTACCGGTGGAACGAGGACGGCATGGCCGGCGTCTGCGACGACCGGCAGACGTTCTGTTTCGCGCTCGCGCTCTGGAACGGCGCGGACCCGATCCTCAAGGAGCGGATGTTCGGCCTCGGCGGCGACGGTGGCAACCACGGCGAGGACGTCAAGGAGTACTGGTGGTACGAGGACTCCACGCCGACGCACTCCTTCATGCGGTGGCGGTACCACTACCCGCAGGCCGCCTTCCCGTACGACGAGCTGGTCGCGGTCAACGCGCTGCGCGGCCGGGACGACACCGAGTACGAGCTGGTCGACACCGGCATCTTCGACGACGACCGGTACTGGGCGGTGACCGTCGACTACGCCAAGGCCTCGCCGACGGACATGTGCCTCGTGGTCACCGTGGCCAACCGGGGTGACCGGGCCGCCACCCTGCACGTGCTGCCCACCCTCTGGTTCCGTAACACGTGGGCCTGGGGGTTGCCCGGTGCCGACCGGGTGCCGAGGCTCACGGGGGAGGGGTCACGGCTGGTCGGCGAGCACTGGGTGCTCGGCCAGCTGCTGCTGGAGGGCGACGGTACGCCGACCCCGCTGCTCTGCGACAACGAGACCAACGCCGAGCGGCTCTGGGGGTTGCCGGCCCGCTCCCGCTACCCGAAGGACGGCATCAACGACCACGTGGTCGACGGGGCGGACACCGTCAACCCGGCTCGGGAGGGCACCAAGGGAGCGCTGCACTACGTGCTCGACGTGCCGGCCGGCGGTCAGCGGCAGATCCGGCTGCGGCTCACCCGTACAACCCCGCCGCCGGTCACCGGCCCGCCGCCGGCGGCCGACCTCGGTGCCGGCTTCGACGCGGTGCTCTGGGCGCGGCGGGCCGAGGCGAACCACTTCTTCGCCGGGGTGATCCCGGCCTCGGCGACGCCGGACGAGGCGCTGGTGGCGCGGCAGGCCATCTCCGGTCTGCTGTGGGGCAAGCAGTTCTACCACTTCGACGTCAAACGGTGGCTGGAGGGCGACCCGGCCTCGCCGGCGCCGCCGCCCGGCCGCCGGCACGGGCGCAACAGCCAGTGGTGGCACATGACCAGCTTCGACGTGATCTCCATGCCGGATCCGTGGGAGTACCCCTGGTACGCGGCGTGGGACCTGGCCTTCCACTGCGTCAGCATCGCCCGGGTCGACCCGGGCTTCGCGAAGGCTCAGCTGCTGCTCCTGCTGCGGGAGTGGTACCTGCACCCGAACGGGCAGATCCCGGCGTACGAGTGGGCGTTCGGCGACGTCAACCCCCCGGTGCACGCCTGGGCGGCGTTGAAGGTGTTCGAGATCGACGGCAGCCGGGACCACGATTTCCTGGCCCGGGTGATGCACAAGCTGCTGCTGAACTTCACCTGGTGGGTCAACCGCAAGGACGTGGGCGGAAACAACGTCTTCGAGGGTGGTTTCCTCGGGCTGGACAACGTCGGGCCGTTCGACCGCTCCGCCGCGCTGCCGGTGGCCGGGGCGCTCGAACAGTCCGACGGCACCGCCTGGATGGCGATGTACGCGCTCAACCTGCTCGACATCGCGATCATCCTCGCCGAGCGCGACCGGACCTGGGTGGACACCGCCACGAAGTTCTTCGAGCACTTCGTCTACATCGCCGCCGCCGCGTACGAGCAGGGACTCTGGGACGACGAGGACGCCTTCTTCTACGACGTGCTGAGGCTGACCGACGGCACCAAGGTGCCGTTGAAGGTCCGGTCCGTCGTCGGGCTGCTTCCGCTGGCGGCCGTCACCCGGCTGACCGCCCCTACGCTGCACCACCTGCCGGAGCTCGGCGCGCGGCTGCGCTGGCTGCTCACCCACCGGCCCGAGTACGCCGGTGTGATCGGTGCCCGGCGGCTCGGCCCGGACGGGCGGCAGCAGCGACTGCTCTCCATGGTCGGCCCGGAGCAACTCGCCCGGCTGCTGGCCCGGATGCTGGACACCGACGAGTTCCTCTCCGAGTACGGCCTGCGTACGCTCTCCCGGGCGCACCTGGCGGAGCCCTTCTCGGTGACCCTCGGCGGTCAGGAGTTCCAGGTCGGCTACGAGCCGGCCGAGTCCACGAGCGGCCTCTTCGGCGGCAACTCCAACTGGCGCGGCCCGATCTGGATGCCGACCAACTTCCTGCTCGTCAGCGCGCTGCGCGACTACGCGGCCTTCTACGGCGACGACCTGCAGATCGAGTACCCGACCCGATCCGGGGTGAAGCGGACGCTGAACGAGATCGCCGACGACCTCTCCGCCCGGCTGATCTCGCTCTTCACCCGGGACGGCTGGGGTCGCCGACCGATCTACGGCGCGGCGCAGCTGTTCCAGACCCATCCGGACTGGCGGGACCTGCTCTGCTTCCCGGAGTACTTCCACGGAGACAACGGCGCGGGGCTCGGCGCGTGGCACCAGACAGGCTGGACGGCGCTGGTCGCGGACCTGATCCTCACCCTGCGCCGCTGACCGGAGGCTCCGCCGCGGAGGCTGGGCCGGCACATGCAGTCACCAATCCGTCACGATCAGGTTGCCCACGGTGCTGCCGGTCTACCGTCGTGGGCGTGCCTGGACCTACCGAGGAAGCTACGGAAGAACACCGCCGGGACCTTGTCGTCACGGTCGCTCGGGAGTTGGCCGAGGTCGAGGGTTGGACCGGAGTGACCCCGCGGCGGCTGGCCGAGCGGGCCGGCATCGACATCGGCGACCTGTACCAGCACTTCCCGGATCAGGACGCGGTGCTGGCCGCCGTGGCGGTGTGCGCCTTCGCCGACCTGGCCGCCGACCTGGCCGAGGCCGGCGCGGCGGCAACCGGTGGTCCCGAACGGATCTGGCCGGCCGTGGCGAGCGCGTACCTCGACTTCGCGTACGCGAATCCGGAGGTCTACGACGCGATGCTCGCACTGACGCCCGACCTGGCCCTCGGTGCGCACGGCGTGCCCGCCGCGCCGCAGGCCGTGCTGATCGAGCTGCGGGCGGCGCTGGCTCCGCTGGCCGAAGGGCGGGATCCGGAGACCCTGGCCGAGGTGGGCTGGAGCCTGCTGCACGGGCTGGTCATGCTCACCCGGGGCGGTCGCCTGCGCCCGGAGTCGCAGGAGCAACGGGAGAAGATGATCACGGAACACCTGCTGCGGTGGCTCCGGCCGCAGGCGGCAAGGGTGGACGGAAACCCCGTTGGGCCCACCGCACACCATGCCCTAAGGTCCGCCGAGGCAAGACGGGATCATGAGGAGGACGGCATGGCGGGGGACCAGGCGGTACGCCGGCAGGCACAGGTGCTGGTGTTCGACGCGGACGACACGCTCTGGGAGAACAACCTCGTCTTCGAGCGGGTGATCGACGACTTCCTCGCCTGGCTCGACCACCCCACCCTCGACCGCGCCGAGATCAGGGCCATCCTGAACGACATCGAGCGGGCCAACACGATGGCACACGGCTACGGCAGCAAGGTCTTCCTGCGCAGCCTGGCCGAGTGCCTGGAACGGCTGCGCGAGCGGCCGGCCACGGAACTCGAGCGACGCGAGATCGACCGGTTGACCGCGGCACTGGTGGAGCACAAGGTCGAGCTGATGCCCGGGGTGGCCGAGGTGCTCGACGAGCTGGCCGGCCGGCACGAGCTGCTGCTGCTGACCAAGGGGGACCGGGCGGAGCAGCAGCGCAAGCTCGACGCGTCCGGACTGCTGCACCACTTCCGAGCCGCACACATCGTGCGGGAGAAGGACGTCGAGACGTACCGGTGGCTGACCGGCGAGCACGGCTTCGACCCGGCCGTCGCGTGGATGATCGGCAACTCGCCGCGCTCGGACATCCTCCCCGCCCGGGCCGCCGGCCTGAACGCGGTCTTCATTCCGAACGAGAACACCTGGGCGCTGGAGGACGAGGAGTTGGATCCGGCCGACCACGGCATCCTGCGCCTGGTCGCCTTCCCCGATCTGCTCCGGCACTTCTGACCCGGCGCTCGGCTCGCGGGGGTGGCGGCTCCATCGGTGCGGGATGATCCGTTCGTGCCCCTGTCATTCCCCTCGCACCTGGCTCCGGTGCTGCCGCTCAAGCTGTGGCGTCCGCGTTGGTTCGACGGTGTCGCGCTCGCCACCGGTACGGTCGCGCCGGACGTGGCGTACCTGGCCACGGGCACCCCGGTGCAGGTCACCGGCACGCACACGGTGCCCGGGCTGCTCTGGTGGTGCCTGCCGGTGGCGCTCGGCTACGCCTGGCTGGTTCGTCGCTGCGCGTCCACCGTCGCGCCGTACCTGCCGGCCGGGTACATCTGGGCCGCCGACCTGCGCGTACGGCAGCACCGCTGGTGGATCACCGTCGGCTCGGCGCTACTCGGCGCCGCGAGTCACCTCGGCTGGGACTGGCTCACACACACCGACGGCTGGCTCCACGCCCTCGGTGTGGACTGGTACGCGGTCACCGGGCTGCACTGGTGGACGGTCTCCGACCTGAGCAGCAGTCTGCTCGGCGCGGTGGCCGTGGTGATCCTGGCACGCCGGTTCGCGCGTGGACCCGCCAACGTGGACCTGCCGGGCCGGCGTGGCAGCCACGGTGCGGCGTCCGCTCGACCGCTGGTGTTCCGGCGGGTGGCCGTCACCGTCGCCGTGGTCGGAGTGGCGGCGCTGCCACTGTTTCCGGCCGCGCGTGAACCGGCGCCGACCGGTGTGCGACTACTGCACCTCGTGGCGCTCGCGGCGCTGCTCGGCGCGCTCACCGCCAACCGCGCCGCGCAGGAGCGGGCGGGCCGCCTCGATCCGGAATAGCGCTGACGGCGGCAGACGCGTTACGTCGACTCGCCACTTTTCGACGTTGACATCAATCACCATCCCGATCGCTGCGGCGTGCCTTGTCGAGCCCGTCGGCAGCTGCCTAACCTGAGCCGACGTTCGCGGCCCTTCGGGGTGAGCCGCAGGCGTACGAAGTCCGGTGTGGGGCACATGGAGCTGAGTGCATGCGGGTCGGCTCGTCATGGTGAGTCGGTGTGGACGACGTGCCACGTCCACGCCTGCACACCACGGCGATGCCCGCTACCACATCGGATGGTTGGGTCAGGGCCGGGTAGTTGCGGACCCGGCTCTGACCCGCACGGCGGTCCCGGCCTCTGCCGGACGAGAAATCCGGCTTAAAGAGACACGCGACATTCGTCGTATGTCAATATGTTCGGCATGAAGCGGAGGACATTCGTGCTCGGCGCCGCCGCCGGCGTGGCGGCACCGGCCCTCGCCGGTTCGACAGCCGCAGCCGCCGCGGCGACGCGGGACAGCACCCGGTTGACGGCGACCGGCGTGACGTCCCCGAGGAACAAGCGGGGCGACGTGGCACCGGGCAACCGGGCCGCGCGGCTGAAGACCCTGCCGACGCAGACCCAACAGGTCGTCATCGTCGGCGGCAGCGGCTACTCGGCCACCTACGCGACGCTCGAGACGTACGCGAAGCAGCGGGGTCGCTGGTGGCCGGTCTCCGGGCCGATGCCGGCTCGCATCGGGTCGAAGGGATTCAGCGACAACCACACGGAGGGCGTGCCCACCACGCCGACCGGGGTCTACTCGATCGGGCCCACCATGTACGGCAACGCTCCCGACCCCGGAGTGCGGTACCCGTACCACCGGCTGGTCAGCGGCGACTGGTGGAACGAGAACCCGGCGTCCCCGCTCTACAACTCCTTCCAGCACAACGCCACCGACCCCGGCGGATACAGCGAGGCGCTGTGGCGTGAGGTGCCCGCTTACACGCACTTCGCCGTGATCACGTACAACATGGCGCCCAACGTGCCCGCGCCGGTGCCGAATGCGGGCAGCGGGATCTTCCTGCACGAGTTCAGCACCGGCGGCGGCAACGCCACCGCCGGGTGCGTGGCCGTCTCGCACAGCAACCTGGTGGCGATCCTGCGCTGGCTGGACCCGGCGCTGTCGCCGCGCATCGTGATCAGCCCGTACGCGAACCTCGACCGCTACTGACGTTCGCCATCCTCATCCGGGGCCGTCCCGCTCATCGCGAGCGGGGCGGCCCCGTTCCGTCCCCACCCCGCCGTCGGCGCTCGGTCCGCGCCCGCGCTATCGCGCCGCGATAGCCGGACGATAGCTCCGCGTGTATGTCGTTCTCCTAGCTTCTACCCGACGTATCAGCCCTTGACCGGAGGGTGACGGGTGAGAAGGAACCTGAGGGGGCCGCTGATCGCGGCCCTGGTGGTGGCGTTGGCCGCCACCGTGGGCGGGACGGCTGTCCTGTCCGACCAGAGATTAGAGGGCAGCGCGAGCGCCCAGGACGACGGAGAGGGTCTGTTCGACCGGCTGGGCGACGCTGCCCGGGGCATGGTCGGTGACGGGCCGAGCCGGCCGCGACCGGAGGTGATCAGCGCCGGCCTGTCGGTGCAGGAGAAGGCTCCGGCGGCGAAGGTGTGGCCTCCGCAGAAGCGGGTCAAGGAGCTGCCGGAGAAGCGGACGGCGAACAGCAAGACGTACCAGCTGTCCGATGGGCGCACGCAGGCGGAGATCTCCGCGGCGCCGGTGCACTACAAGGACTCCGAGGGTCGTTATCAGCCGATCGACACGACGGTGCGGCCGACGAACGAGAAGGGTTACGTCCAGGGCAACTCGACGAACTCGTTCACCAGCCTGTTCGGTGACAGCTCCGACGAGCTGGCACGGTTCGAGCGGGACGGGCGCAGCATCGAGTTGGGTCTGTCGGGTGCCGCGAAGGCGGTCACGCCGAAGGTGTCGGGCTCGACGGTGACCTACGCCGGCGTGGCTGGCGGCGCGGACGTGGTCTACGACGTCACGTCGACCGCGCTGAAGGAGAAGATCGTCCTGCGTAAGGCACCGGCTGGGCCGGTGTCGTGGACGTTCACGCTGGACACTGCGGGGCTGACGGCGCAGCAGCGCGAGGACGGGTCGATCGCGTTCGTGCGCGCGGGCGGCGGTGAGCCGGTGTTCGTGATGCCGGCGCCGTTCATGTACGACGACAAGGACGACAAGGACTCGCCGCACGGGAAGGTGTGGTCGGAGAAGGTCACCCAGAAGGTGGCTCAGTCCGGTGGCCGGTCGACGATCACGGTGACTCCGGACGCGGGCTGGCTGGCCGACCCGGCGCGCGCGTATCCGGTGGTGGTCGACCCGACCATCAAGATCCAGCCGGTTCCGGACGATGCCCAGGACGTGCAGATCTACAAGGGTGACCCGCTGCACCAGTACGGGAAGGACCTGGTCACCTGGCAGCTGAAGGTGGGCACCGACAGCTCGGTGTGGCGGTCGCTGGTCAAGTTCAAGACGTCCTCGATTCCGGTGAACACGCCGATCGATGACGCGCGTCTGGAGATGTACTACTCGCAGACGCACGGCTCGTGGGAGTACGACGTCGCGTTGGAGGCGCGGAAGATCACCTCCGGGTGGACCGAGGGTGAGGCCACCTGGGACGGCATGAAGGACGCCATGGCGGCGCAGCCGTCGGGCAACATGGTCTCCGTCGATGAGGGCGCCGCCGGCACGTCGGTGACCGGGACGTGGCCGTACTCGGGCAACACCGAGTTGACGCCGTTGGCGATCAACGCGGACTACCGCTACAACAACGACACCACCGCGGGCAACACGCACACGTGGGTGCCGACGCTGACTGAGGCGGGCGACTACCAGGTCGAGGTGCACTTCGTCTCACACACCGACGACCGGTACACCAAGACGCCGTACACGGTCTACTACAAGGGCGGCAGCAAGACCTACGAGGTGGACCAGACCGAGCCGTCGGGCAAGGGCCAGTGGAAGACCCTCGGTGTGCACAGCTTCGACGCCGGCACGACCGGCCGGGTGGTGCTGGGCGATCACGTCGGTAACTCGGTGATCGCTGATGCGGTTCGGTTCACCCGCTGGGGTGTGGCGACGAAGAAGCGTGCTGTCTCCAGCGCGTGGATGTCGTTCCCGGTGCGTAACACGGTGCAGGAGTGGGTGAACGCCCCGAGCACCAACAACGGGTTCATGATCAAGGCGGTCGACGAGGACAAGCTCGGCCGCGGTGGGCCGATCTTCGAGGCGTCGGAGTACGCGTACCAGAACGCGCGGCGCGACTACAACCTGCCGAAGCTGGTCGTCACCTACGGCCGGCCGGGCGTGGCGGTGAACCCGCCGACCACCATCACCTCGACGGGTGCCGTGCTGACCTGGCCCCAGTACAACGACCCGTCGAGCAGCACGAGCGACGACGCGGTCGAGTACCAGGTGCACCGCAGCATCTACCAGAACTTCACCCCGTCGGCCGCGACGCTGATCGCGCCGGTCTCCACCGGGACGCTGACGTACCAGGACACGACGGCCGTGCCGACGGCGGCGGACAACACTAATCCGCTGGACCGGAAGTTCTACTACTACATGGTCGCGGTGAAGACCCGCGACGGCGAGGTGATCGCGGGGCCGACGCAGCCGGCGATGCTGCCGAAGGCTGGGCAGATCACTCGGATCTACCGCACGGGGCAGACCGACACGACGTTGTCGGCGGGCCAGCCGACGGAGAACGTCGACGTCTACGACGGTGACCCGTACGTCAGCCCGGGCAACAACTCGCCCTACTACGGCGACACCCGGGGTCTGATCAAGTTCGGGAGCCTCACCGGTGTCCCGGATGGCGCGAAGATCGTCGACGCCGAGCTGCGGATGTACAACACGTACCTGTATCCGGGCGAGAACCAAGACGAGTACGTCGACGTCTACAAGCTGACTAAGAATTTCACCGAGACGAAGGCGACCTGGAAGACCTACGACGGGGTCAACGCCTGGGCCACCGCTGGTGGTGACTACGACACGTCGTGGAAGGCCAGCTTCAACGGGTTCACCAACGACCCCGAGTGGGAGACTTGGGATGTCACCTCGGCGGTGGACGGCTGGGTGAAGCAGCCGGCCAGCAACTATGGTCTGCTGCTGCGGCAACGCGACGAGGTCAACCAGACCGCACGGGCGATGCTGCTCTCCTCCGAGGGCGCTGAGCCGATGTTGCGGCCGACGCTGGAGGTGACCTACCTCGAGCAGACCGCGGAGTCGACCTATTACGCGGCGTCGACACCGGAGTTGGCGACGCCGAACGCCACGTACACGGTGCCGGTGACGCTGTCGAACCCGACCCTCGCCGACTGGAACCCCACCGACTGGGAACTCACGTACGACTGGAAACGCGTCGACGGACAGGACGTCACCGACGGCGCCGATGGCAGCTTCGAGCTGAAGACGGCGTTGCCGAAGAGCGTCCCCGCGGGTGGCACGGTCGACGTAGCCGCGCAGGTGAAGACCCCGCCGTCGTCGACGGACGGGAACAAGCGCACCGACTACGTACTGAACTGGGACCTGCACAACAAGCTGACCGGCAAGAAGCTGTCGGACACGGTCCCAGCGATCCAGCCACTGCCGCAGAACGTGGCCGTGGAGGAGCCGACCTCCGACCAGCTGGGTCTGGAGAAGTTCTACTCGTACGCGGGGAAGAACACCGGCGCGGGCGGCTCGGTCATGAACAACCTGTACTCCGGCAACACGGTCTGGTCGTACAACGCGTTCAACAACCCCTCGCGGGGTCTGTCGACGTTCGTACGGCTGGCCTACAACTCGTTGGACACCAGCGACACCGTGGCCGGCTACGGCTGGTCGGTCCAGGCGTCCTCGATGATGCGCCTCGGGGCGCCGCTGGACTTCCACCCGAACCCGAACCCCACCAAGGTCACGCTGACCGACGGTGACGGCACCAGCCACTGGTTCACCTGGGACGCGGCGGCCAACGAGTGGAAGAGCCCGAAGGGCGTGCACCTCTACCTGCAGAGGTACACCGCCGTGGACTGCAAGCCCAACACGCAGGAGCCGAAGGCGTGGGTGCTCACGAAGCCCGACCGGACGCAGTTTTTCTACGACTGCGAAGGCTTTCTCACCAGCGTGGTGGACAACAACCAGAACGAGATGCGCTTCGTGTACGAGGAGCGCAAGTCGAACAACAAGCCGACGAAGTTCCTCAAGTACATCCTTGACCCGACGGGCCGTCAGACCCTCAAAATCGACTACTACGTCAAGGGTCAGACCTTCGACTACATCGACGACACCACCTGGGCACGGGTTTCGAACGTGTCGAGCCTGACCAACCCGAAGATCATCGATCACATCTCGCAGATCACCGACATCTCGGGCCGGAAGCTCACCTTCACCTACACCGACAAGGGCCTGCTGGGTGAGCTGATCGACGGGCAGGGCTCCACCGGGACGATGGGCGAGCAGAAGGTGTTCCGCTTCGCCTACGACATGACCCAGGGCAACAAGAACGTCAAGCTGGTCAAGACCACCGACCCGCGGGGCAACGCCACGGAGCTGGCCTACAACTACCCGCAGGACGGCGACGACCCGAAGTGGCACTGGACCACCAAGTCGTACGACGACCGGCATCCCGACGAGCGGCTGACCGCCTTCGCGTACACCGATCCGGACGGGCCGCAGGGCAACAACATCAACACCACGGTCACGGACGCGGAGAACCACACCACCGCCTATCAGCAGGACGGCTACGGCCGACCCACGCAGACCACCAACGCGAAGAACCAGAAAACCACGCTCGAGTGGGACGACGACCACAACGTCACCAAGCTCATCGAGAACAACGGCGCCACGTCCACCTGGGTCTACGACCAGAACACCGGCTACCCGACCGAGATCAAGGACGCCGAGGCGGTCGCCAACGGCACCCCGGGCACGCTCCTCGGCTACCAGCGGCAGCTCAACGGCTACGTCGCCGACCTGACCGAGAAGACCAGCCCCGAGGGCCGCAAGTGGACCTTCGGCTACGAGCCGGATGGTGACCTGTCGTGGGTGGTGGATCCGATGGGCGCCACCACCGCCGACGCCAACGACTACACAACCCGGTACACCTACGACCCGTGGGGTCAGATGCTGACCGCCACGGATGCCAACGGCAACACCACCGTCAACAAGGACTTCGACCCCAACGGCTACCCGAAAACCATCACCGACCCGTACACCAAGGCGACCACGTTCATCTATGACGAGCGGGGCCAGGTCAAAACGGTCACCGACGCCTACGGCAAGGTCACCTCGCAGGAGTACGACACGTTCGGCCGGCCGCTGGAGAACAAGGTCCCCAAGGACCAGAACGCCGGTGACTTCATCATCACCCCGGCCCCGAAGTACGACCAGAACGACAATGTCGTCGAGTCGTACGCCCCGAACGGCGCCGTCACCACCGCCACCTACGACGAGACCGACCAGCTCGATTACACGCTGGCGCCGGTCGACGTCGAGGGGGACCCGCAGCGGAAGACCTCGTTCACCTACGACAAGGTCGGCAACCTGAAGACCACGACCGAGCCGAAGGGCAACCTGACGCCGGACGACGGTGACTTCGTCACGACCAACGACTACGACGAGATTTACCAGCCGATCAGCGTCACCAACGCCGACGGCAACAAGATCACCTACGAGTACGACGATGTCGGCAACGTCCGTAAAGTGATCGACCCGCGGAAGAGCAAGTCGGCCGACACGAACGACTACACCACCGTGCTCGAGTACGACAAGGCACACCGGGTCACCAAGACCATCGACGCGCTGGGCAAGTTCACCACCGGCACCTACGACCGCGACGGTCTCGTCACGGCCACCACCGACCAGCTCGGCAACACCACCACGGTCACCCTCGACCCGCGAGGCAAGCCGAGCGAGGTGAAGGTGCCACACAAGAACGACGCCGGCGTCATCACCTACCGCACCACGAAGTACGAGTACGACCAGGTCGGCAACCAGGTCAAGGTGATCAGCCCGCGCGGTGTGGCCACCACGGACGACCCGGACGACTTCGCCACCGTCACCGTCTACGACAAGCTGAACCGGGTCAAGGAAACCCGCACCGCGTACGACAAGGACGACGCCAGCTACACCACCGCGGACGTCACCACCTACACCTACGACGACGTGGGCCGGCTGAAGACCCTCAGCGCGCCGCCGTCGGCCGGCGAGTCCGTCCGCAACGACTCCACCTACAGCTACTTCGACAACGGCTGGACGAAGACCAGCAGCGACCCGTGGGACATTGTCACCACCTACGGCTACGACAAGCTCGGCGCCCAAACCGAGCGGACGGTCACCTCAGCCGGTGGCTCGTCAAACCGGACCATGACCTGGTCCTACTTCCCCGACGGCAAACTGAAGTCCCGCACGGACGACGGTGTGCCGGTCGGTAAGCAGGTCGTGCTCGTCGACAACTCAGACTTCAACAACACGACCGCCACCGGCACCTGGACCGCCGAAACGCAAGCGACGGACAAGTACGGCCACAACTACGCCACCCGACCGGCGGGCACCGGCACGAACACCTTCACCTGGCAGTTGAACGTGCCGCAGTCCGGCACGTACGAGGTGTTCACCCGCTACCCGAAGGTCACCGGCGCCGCCACCGACGCCACGTTCACGGTCAACCACGACGACGGCGACACGCCGAAGACGCTCAACCAGACCGCCAACACCGGCACCTGGGTCAGCCTCGGCTCCTACAGCTTCACCGAAGGCAACACCCACAATGTGACCCTGACCGACCAAGCCGGCGGCACCGTCGTCGCCGACGCGGTGAAGCTGGTCCGGGACAACGCCGGAGAGACCGACAACGAAAAGCACGCCTACTCCTACCGCTACGACCCGAACGGCAACCTCAAGACCATCACCGACTCCTCACCCGGCGTCCGCATCGACACCTACCAGGTCACCTACACGGGCCTGAACCAGGTGGAGAAAGTCACCGAGAGCAAAGCCGAGACGGTCACCAACACCACGACCTTCACCTACAACGAGAACAGCGCTCCGCTGACCACTGAGCACGACAGGCAGTACGCCAGCTACACCTACGACCCGCGTGACCTCGTCGAGACAGTGGCCAACGCCAAGTCTGCGGACGACACCGACAAGAAGACCACCACGTTCGCCTACACCGACCGGGGCGAGAAGAGGACGGAGACAAAGGGCAACGGCAACGTTGTCGAGTACAGCTACTACCTCGACGGGCTGCTGAAGACCCAGGTCGAGAAGAAATCCAACGGGACGCTGGTGTCGGAACACACCTACACCTACGACCTCAACGGCAACCGCACCCAGGACACCGCCAAGAAGATGAACGCCGACAACCACTCGGCGTACCTCAACACCACCAGCGACTACACCTACGACCCCCGCGACCGCCTCGCCAAACTCATCAAGACCGGCGACGGCGCCGGCACCGAAACCTACATCCACGACGCCAACAACAACGTCATCAACCAGACCATCAAGGGCGCCACAACCACCTACAACTACGATCGCAACCGGCTGCTGAGCGCATCGACTGACGGCGTCCCGGCCATGTACAACTACGACCCGTTCGGCCGACTCGACACCGTGACGGCTGCCGGGGACGTGATCGAGCGCAACGTCTACGACGGCTTCGACCACATCAACGAGAACCGGAAGAAGACCGCCAGCGGCACGTCGACGACCAAGTACACCTACGACCCGCTGGACCGCACGACGACCAAGACGACCGACGCCGGCAGCACCAAGGCGAAGACCACCAGCTTCGGGTACCTCGGCCTCTCCGGCGAAGTGTTGGACGAGGAGGTAGCCGGCAAGATCACCAAGTCGTATCAGTACTCACCATGGGGTCAGCGGCTGTCGCAGGTCACGCACAACGACGACGGCGCCGAGGAAGACGCCTACTACGGCTACAACCCGCACACCGACGTGGAGCAACTGACGGACGAGGCCGGAGACACCGAGGCCACCTACGGCTACACCGCGTACGGCAACAACGATGACGCCCAGTTCACCGGCATTGACAAGCCGGATACGGCGGATCCCACCAAGGAGCCGTACAACGCCTACCGGTTCAACGCCAAGAGGTGGGACCAGTCCTCCGGTAACTACGATATGGGCTTCCGCGACTACAGCCCAGGTCTAAACAGGTTCCTGTCCAGGGACAGCTACAACGGTGCCCTGGCCGACATGAACCTTGGCGCCAGCCCCTTCACCGGCAACCGGTACGCCTTCGGTGGCGGCAACCCCATCAGCGCCGTCGAGATCGATGGGCACGTGTCCTGCGGGGATGACAGGTGTCAGCTGTATGAATCGGCCAGTGGCGAGATTGTCGACAACCGGGAACCTCTCCCGTCGTGCACCAGCAACTGCGTGCAACAGCCTTCTACGGGCTTGGTTGCACCGCCGGTAGGGGTTCCACCAATTCCATTCGCGCCGCCGGCCGCACCCCCAGTCGCTCCACCAGCAACGCCATGGCTCCGCGCTGCGGGTGTTATTGGTATGGTTCTGGCGCTCGGAGGCGATTCGGCACCTAGCCCAGAATATGTTACGAAGGATGAAATTGAAGATAAGGAGCGGGGGTGTGCAGGTCAGACGAATTCACTGTCAAACATCCAGTACCTCCCGCTCGATGACAACGGCCGGGCACGTGGTGCCTTCGCTTGTCTCGCGCCGGGTGCGTCCGCCATCGATAGTCGCAAGCCCGCCACGCCTCCGGGATGGGTTTCTGGCACTCATCACCGAGGCCATCTCATTGCTCGGGAATTCGGTGGCAGCAGCAATCGTGATAATATGGTGGCAATGTATCCACATGCAAACGGATGGGACGGGATGGAGGGCGTTGAGAAGCAGGTGAGAGATCGTCTCAATGCCAATGAGCGCGTCTTTTATGCGGTCATTCCGCGCTATTATCACGATGACGGAGAACTTGCCGGGAGCGATCCTGTTCCCTACTCGATCGACGTCTACATAACCAGCGCTAGCGGAAGCATGTACATCCCGGTCTATAATAGACCGTAGGGCTTCTTGGGTGCCCCGTCTTCGCGTCGTGGAGGCGGGGCACGCCTATGCCAGCTGTCCAGTCTGCTGCGAGTATGTATAAGGAGTTGAACGCCGATGACGTTCCCGGGATGCATTGATAGACTCGTCAGTGCTGCGGAATTGCCGGAGGATCAGTCTGGCGGATCTTTTGACTGGGCGCTGATCGAGCGGTCCCTGGGAAATCTGGCTTTGCCTAGGGATTACAAGGCTTTGGTAGAACGTTTCCCGGACGGAAAATTCGCCGAAGCGATAACCGTCGTTCGTCCCGGTGCCAAGAAGGGTGATCCTGAGGACTTCTTAGGCTACTACAGGCATCGACTGAATGACATGCGCGCCTGGAGGGCGGACGGTGATGGGGTCTTCCCTTATCCTATCTTCCCGGAGCCGAATGGACTCCTGCCGTGGGGGGAGGGCCCGCGAGGTGAGCTATTCTTCTGGCTTACAGATTCGGCGGACTCCGACTCGTGGACTGTCGTCTGGGCTGACGTTGACTTTACCGAATGGCACTCCTTTTCGGGCGGCGTCTGTCAGTTCCTTCTTGAGGTTGTGCTAGGAGAAGTGGCCCCGCTTGCCACTGCGGAGGCCACTACGGCTCCTTCGGCAAAAGGCTTCAGGGTCTTTCGGTCTAAAGTCCGGCAAGAACTTCCGCGCGGCGTTGTGCAAGATGCATATAGGTGGGGCAGTCGGATGCCAAGCAACGAATTTCCTGAGCTAGCCAATGCCTTAGGTTCGCCAGCCGTAAAACCAGAGGCGCGCAACTGGGAGGACTTGGAAAGGCAGTTGGGCATCCCCTTCCCTGGCGATTACAAGTCCTTCATTGACAAATTTGGCGTCGGAATATTCTGTGACGTACGAATTTATGCCCCCGCGGCTCCGAGTGGGTTTGACATGGTCGAACTTATGCGGCGTCAAGGCGCGCGAGCGGCCGGCCTGCCTTCGGCTGTCAGGTCGGCGCTGTATCCGGAGCCGGTTGCGCTCATAGCCTGGGGTGAAACCGCCGACGGTTGGACTATTAACTGGAAGGCTGGCGGCACAGACCCCAACCAGTGGGGGGTGGCGATGATCGCACCCAATTTTCAGCCGGTGTTCTTTGACGATTTTTCATTCAGCGCCTTCCTCCTTAAATACAGCGGTCAACAAAGCCAGCTCGGGGTTTCCTTCGCGCGCTCTCCCTGGACTGGAGGTGTAACGTTCGTTCCCGGCGTTGCTGCCGGCTGAAGAAATCAGTCCCGTTCCCGACATGCACGCCTTCAAAGGCCGGAAACCGCCCGCGAACGCCGACTCCGCGCCCGGCTTCGGGAGGCCAATCGCCAGGAACTCGTCGATCACCACAGTCAAATAAGCGCAGGTTAGCGGTGCGATCACCGACGCGAAGTGCACAGTCGGCCTCGGTGGCGGAGACGCGGTGAAGGCCCCGCCGTCGTCGGCGGAGGAGCGGTCGGGGCCGACGGGGTGACGATCGAACAGTTCGGGACGAGGTTGGGCGACAACGAGCCCTTTTCATCGTGATTGGCCTGGTCACGGTGGTCGCGGCGGAGAGGGCGTGTCGACATAGGACGAGGCTCCCGGTAAGACAGCAGTCGACCAAGATCCGATGCCCCAACCAGGAGCCTCGCTGTGCTGTCTTACCCGTCGACGGTCGCGCTGTCCAGCCGCACCCTGAACCACCTGGCCGACCTCACCCGCACCGAACGCGCCCGGCGCCGGAGCCGGTGGCGGCGTCTCGACGCCGGCGGGCAGGCCCTACTTGCCCTGGCTCACCTGCGTAACGGTGACACCATCACCCGTCTGGGCTACGGCTTCGCGGTCAGCGTCACGACGGCTTGGCGGTACGTCCCGACCTGCTCGCGGCGCACGCCGAGGACCTGAAGACGGCCATACGGCGCGTCGGCCGGCTCGCGTACGCGATTCTCGATGGCACCTTGATTCCGATCGACCGGGTCGCGGACCAGAGGCCGTACTACTCCGGGAAGCACAAGCGCCACGGGGTAAACGTGCAGCTCATCGCGGACTGTAAGGGGCGCCTCATCTGGGCCTCGCCTGCCCTGCCCGGTGCTGTGCATGACCTGACCGCCGCCCGCAGCCACGGCCTGATCGACGCGTTGACCAGCACGAACGTCATGACATTCGCCGACAAGGCGTACCAGGGCGCTGGCGGCAGCGTTCGCACGCCGTTCAAGCGGCACCGTCACCGACCGCGACTGTCCCGCTGGCAGAAGACCGTCAACCGCCACCACGCCAAGATTCGGGCCGTCGGCGAGCGCGCCGTCGCCACCCTCAAGGGCTGGAAAGTCCTGACCAAGCTCCGTTGCTGCCTCCGGCGCGCCACCACGATCGTCCAGGTCATCCTCGTTCTACATCACGTCCAGACCAGCCGAACCCCACGATGAAAGGGCTCATAGTTGATCTCCGATGATGTGCGCGGTGTGTGCTCTCCACCGGATGCCAACCCGGGCGAACCGGTGCCAACACAGGTCACCGTGGCCGACCACCGGTCGCAAACCGGGGTTCGTGTGCTCGGGGTGTGGTCCTGGGCTGGGAGAACAGGGGTCCGGGTGACGTGGGTGAACGTGGGCCAGTCCCTGCCACCCCAGGTGAACCCTCAGGTCGCTAGACTAGGCCGTCGCGCCCTCGTAGCTCAGGGGATAGAGCAACGGTTTCCTAAACTGATGTCGCTCGCAGGCCCGGACTCTGCCGGGGCCGAGCTCGGACCCATAAGTTGGCCTTATGTGCGCCGATGGCGGCCAGTGGCGTGAGATGAAGGCCGATGCGGCGACTCAGCCGCCGCACTGAGGTTCCCGCGGCCGCACACCGACGTCGAGACGCTGACTGACAAGAGCGGGGACACCAAGGCCACGTACGGGTACACCGCGTACGGCAATAACGACGACGCCCAGTTCACGGGCATCGACAAGCCGGACACGGCGGACCCGACGAAGGAGCCGTACAACGCCTACCGGTTCAACGCCAAGCGCTGGGACCAGTCCTCCGGCAACTACGACATGGGCTTCCGCGACTACAGCCCAGGTCTGAACAGGTTCCTGTCCCGAGACAACTACAACGGCGCACTCGCCGACATGCACCTCGGCCTCAACCCGTGGACCGGCAACCGATACGCCTTCGGCGGCGGCAACCCGATCAGTGCCATCGAGCTTGATGGCCACGAGTGCTGGAGTTGGGCGCAGGGTATCTGCGATGCCGCAAACACGGCTGCGGACTGGGTGAACCATAACGCAGACACGCTGCAAGATCTCGCTGTTGATGCCGCAGAGGTGGCTCTGGGCGCGGTAGCGACCGATATCGGCGTGGGCATGATGGCGACGGGAGCGGTGGCATGCGGCGTGACGGTGCCGCTCGCCGTGACCGGTGTGGGAGCCGTCATTACTGCTGCAGGTTGCGGAGCCGGTGCCGTCCTTGCAGGTGGCGGTGTCCTGGTTGCTGGTGTGGGCATCTTCGCAATGGCAGACGGGGCGTCCAACTTCGCCAAGGACGTGGGGGCACTTGAGAACCCTCCGAAAGCCGGTAATGAGACCGTCAGTGGTCCTAAGGTAAAGCAGTCTACGGGCGACCCTGCCGGCGAGAAATACACCCGCCAGTGGGAGCCCAATGGCACGACGTATAAGATCAATACTGGCCACGGCTTCAATCGAGTGCATGATTTGAGTGGCACTGACCTCCGGAATACCTCTTTAACTCCGGATCAGGTTGAGGAAGCGATCATTAAAGACATCGAGGGTTACAAATCGGGAGGGGGCGTATTGCCGGTGGGTGGACGAGGTGCTCAGGCTGCGACACGCACGGTAGATGTAGGCGGGAGCTCTATCGGCTATCGAGTCGCGCAGACGGGACCAAATTCGGTGAATGTCGGCACCTACTGGCTGAACTAGTTAGGACGGCTGTGAAAAACCTATTGGAACTGGGGCGGCTGCTCTCTCCGATCAACTGGGGTAAGGATCGGGCGGACCTCGGGAAAGTCGAACTGGAGTTTCTCGAAGCGGTAACGTTCGCTCCAGCGGATGACATCATCCGTATGCTCGAAACGGTCCTCGACGAGGACTACGCTGGCCTTCCAATTTGGGCCCGCAACCTTGCCTATCGCTTGGCCTGCCTGCAGCGACCCAATGACTCGTCTCTGCTGCGGGAAGCGGCGGCTGACCTCTTCAACCACGGCCCAGACTGGGACCGCATAGCGGCGGAGTTGCGAAAGCGGGCTGACGCTGCGGAGGAATAGGATCGAGTTGGTGGTGCCTGTCGTCGTACTGGCGGCAGGCACCGCTCCGCTTAAGGCCAGTGAAGGAGCGGCAGCTACGGCTACAACCCGCACACCGATGTTGAGACGCTGATCGACAAGGCCGGGGACACCAAGGCCACCTACGGCTACACCGCGTACGGCAATAACGACGACACCCAGTTCGGGCATCGACAAGCCGGACACGGCCGACCCGACGAAGGAGCCGTACAACGCCTACCGGTTCAACGCCAAGCGGCGGGACCAGGGCTCCGGCAACTACGACATGGGCTTCCGCGACTACAGCCCAGGCCTCAACCGGTTCCTGTCCCGCGACAGATCAGCAATGATTGCCTCTTCGACCTGGTCAGAGGTCAGGTTTGTGCTCCGCAGGTCGGTGCCAGTGCGATGGGGACGGTTGAACCCGTGCCCCGTGTTGATCTGATAAGTCGTGCCGTCGGACTCCCAATTCCTACGCAGGTTTCTACCGCCCGGGTCGAGTCCGTTGGTCTTGGAGACCTTCGGCCCGCCGCCGGTCTCGGCTCCCCCGCCGTTACTGCATCGAGAAGTTCAGGTCAGGTGGCGGTGTGCTTCCCAGGTTGGGCGAAATGTGGGAACCGCGGATCGCGCGATCGATGTGGATGGGAAATCGATCACCTACAACGCAGTCCAGATCGGTCTCGATAGGATCGGCGTCAGCACATACTAGCTCAACTGACGGGATGTGGAGGCCGAATGGAAACGTTGCTTGACCTGGCTCGGACGCTGGCGTCGGGTCAGTTCGGCGAGCTAGGTCTGGTCGAGGTCAGGAACATCGAGCAGGAGTTCGTCGAGGTCGTCACCTTCGCACCGGCGGATGAGATCGTTGCCATGCTCCATACCGTGCTCGACGAGGATTGGATGGGCTTACCGGTGTGGGCTCGGAATCTCGCGTACCGAATGGCGTGTCTGCAGAGGCCGGACGACGTGGCTCTGTTGAGAGAGGCGGCGACGGATCTGAGAAATTTCGGTCCCGACTGGAATGAGATCGCCGCAGCGTTGAACGAGCGAGCGGAGATGCTGGAAGGGAATTAGGGTTGAAGCGACGACGATGCTCACCGGATGAAATTCGGTGGGCATCGTCCCGTAATAGGGTCCCTGTCTGCTCTTATGGAAAGGGCCGGTCTTGATCCGTCGTTCGGCCAGGGCCCCGGCCAGGCCCCGGCAAAGTCGTGAGGGTGTCCGGCTTGATCCGCTTACGTACGACGACCGGGGCAACACCCTGGAGGTCAAGAACGGCAAGAACGCCAAGGTCACCCAGGCGTACGACACGTTCGGGCGGCCGAAGGAGAAGGTCGAGCCGCTCGACGCGGCGAACAACCGCTTCATCACGACCAAGGCACCGGAGTACGACGCCAACGACAAATCGTGACGGCGTACGCGGCCAACGGGGCGGTGTCGACCTCCGTCTACGACGAGACCGACCAGGTCATCGAGGCGTACGCCCCGAAGGACGACCCGAACGACCCGGCGCGCAAGACCACCACGACGTACGACAAGGTCGGCAACGTCCTGACCGTCACGGAGCCGCAGGGCCACCTGACGGAGAAGGTCGGCGACTACACGACGACCACGAAGTACGACGCGATCTACCAGCCGATCGAGGTCACCAACGGCCTCGGCCAGAAGGTGGTCTCGGAGTACGACAACGTCGGCAACGTCACGGTCCTGTACGACGCGAAGAAGACCGCCAGCGCGGCGGACGACTTCACGACCAAGTACGAGTACGACTGGAACCACCGGGTCGTCAAGACCACCGACGCGCTGGGCAAGTTCACCACCGCCCGGTACGACAAGGACGGTCTGACCCTCGGGACGACCGACGCGGAGGGCAACGAGTCGCTGGCGACGTACGACGCCCGCGGCGCGCTGATCGAGTCGAAGGTGCCGCACAAGAAGGGCTCCTCCGGCAACATCACCTACCGCACCACTAAGTACGAGTACGACCAGGTCGGCAACCAGACGAAGGCGATCACGCCGCGCGGCGTGGACACCGCGACCGACGCCGACGACTTCGCTGTGGTGACCGTCTACGACGAGCTCAACCGCAAGAAGGAGGAGTGGTCGTCCTACGACAAGGACGACAGCCGCTACAACACGCCGGACAAGACCTTCTACACCTACGACGAGATCGGCAACCTGGCCAAGGTCAGCGCGCCCCCGTCCGACGGGCAGACGGTCCGCAACGACACCGAGTACACCTACTACGACAACGGGTGGACGAAGACGTCCAAGGACCCGTGGGACATCGTCAACTCGTACGACTACAACGACCTGGGCCAGCAGATCAAGAACACGCTGACCTCGGCCGGCGGGTCGGTCACCCGGACGATGACGTGGGAGTACTTCCAGTCCGGTAACGAGAAGCGGCGGTTCGAGGACGGTGTGCCGGTCGGCAAGGACGTGGTCCTGGTCGACAACACCGACTCGAACAACACCGCCTCCCAGGGCAGTTGGACCAATGGCGCCGCCACCGGGCAGTGGGGCTACGACGTCTCCACCGCTCCGGCGGGCACCGGCTCGGCCCAGTTCAACTGGCAGCTGACCATCCCGCGCGACGGCACCTACGAGGTGTTCGTTCGGCACCCGCAGGTCAGCGGTGCCGCGACGGATGCGAAGTTCACCATCACCTACGACGGCGGCAGCGCCGTCAAGACGGTGAACCAAACCCAGAACGCCGGCACCTGGATCAGCCTGGGCAGCTACTCCTTCAAGGAGGACGGCGTCCAGAAGATCACCGTCACCGACCAGGCGACGGGCAAGGTGCTCGCCGACGCGGTCAAGCTGGTGCGGGACAACGCCAGTGACGTGGACAACGAGCGCAAGGAGTTCACCTACCGGTACAACCCGAACGGGATGCTGGTCGAGGTCAAGGACCTCAGCCCGGGCGCGAAGGCCAGCCGGTACGACATCGGCTACGACGAGCTCAACCAGATCTCGACGGTGAAGGAGTTCGCCGGGGTCGACGACCAGACCCCGAAGAACACCACGTCGCTGACCTACGACGACAACGGCAACCCGCTCACCTCGACCCACGACCTCACCTGGTCGAAGATCGATTACGACGAGCGGGACATGGTCGCCAAGGTGACCAACGCCGACTCGCCGTCGGCGGGCAACCAGCAGATCTCGAGCTTCACGTACACCGCTCGCGGGCAGATGCTCAAGCAGACCAAGCCCAACGGCAACACCGTGGAGTTCGAGTACTACCTCGACGGCGCCACGAAGCACCAGCTGGAGAAGACCTCCGGTGGGGCGACCGTCGCGGAGCACACGCTGGAGTACCAGGCCAACGGCCACCCGTCGCGGGACGTGCTCAAGTTGATGAACGCCGACAACTCGTCGGACTACATCGACAACACGTACGTCTTCAGCTACGACCGCAGGACCGGATCGCCCGGCTCGACAAGACCGGTGACAGTTCGTCGACGGAGTCGTACGTCTACGACGCCAACGGCAACACGGTCGAGCAGACGATCGACAGCGTCGTCAGCAAGAGCAAGTACGACCGGAACCGGTTGCACTCGACCACGACGGCGGGTGTGACGTCGACGTACAACTACGACCCGTTGGGTCGGCTCGACACGGTGTCGGTCGGTGGTCAGCGGGCGCAGAAGTACTACTACGACGGTTTCGACCGGACGGCGAAGACCACCGCAGGTATCGGTGCCACCGCCAAGTCGACGACCTACGTGTACGACCCGTTCGACCGGACGGTGTCGCAGACGTCGGACGGTAAGACCACCTTGTTCACGTACCTGGGGATGGACAACCAGGTGCTGCGTGAGGAGGTCGCCGGCAAGGCGACCAAGTCGTACCAGTACGCGCCGTGGGGTCAGCAGCTGACCCAGATCAAGCACAAGGATGACGGCAGCCGGGAGTACTCGCAGTTCATCTACCGGCCGCGTGGTGACGTCATCGGCATCACGAAGGAGGACGGCAACACCCGGGCGACGTACGGCTACACGGCGTACGGCAAGGACGACGAGTCGCAGTTCACCGGTGTCGACAAGCCGGGTCAGACTGCGGAGGGTGAGGAGCCGTACAACGCGTTCCGGTTCAACGCCTCCCGCTGGGATGCGGGCTCGGGTACGTACGACATGGGGTTCCGTAACTACGACCCGGGGTTGAACCGGTTCTTGACGCGGGACACCTATGGCGGCGCGCTGGCGGACATGGGTCTGTCCATGGATCCGTTCACCGGCAACCGGTACTCGTTCGCTGGTGGTAACCCGGTCAGCTTTGTGGAGTTGGACGGGCACCTGTTCGGGATGTCGTGGTCGGACATCGGTCACGCCGCCCTGGACGTGGCGGGGATGGTGCCGGTGATCGGTGAGGTCGCCGATGTCGCGAACGGTATCTGGTACGCGGCTGAGGGCAACTACGTCGACGCCGCCTTGTCGATGGCTTCGGCGATTCCGCTGGCTGGTAACGCGGTGGCTGCGGCGAAGTTGGCGAAGACGGGTAAGAAGATCGCCGACGGCATCGACACCGTCAAGGACGTCGAGAAGGGCGTCGAGGCGACCGTCGACGCCAACAAGGCGTTGCCCACCAACACGCCCAAGCCCAAGACGGAGACCCCGACGCAGCCGAAGTGCAACAGCTTCGTGCCGGGTACGAAGGTGCTCCTCGCCGATGGGAGTAGTAAGCCCATCGAGGAGGTAAAGGTCGGGGATCGGGTTCTGGCCGCCGATGTGGAGTCGGGGGACCGGCAGAGCCGTCCCGTCACCCAGCTGATCAAGGGTGATGGGGTCAAGAAGCTGGTCACCATTGTGGTCGACACCGACGGTAAGGCTGGTGGCAAGACCAGCACGATCGTCGCGACCGACGGCCACCGGTTCTACCTGCCGGACTCCGGGGTCTGGGTGACCGCGGGTCAGCTCAAGGTCGGCGCCTGGCTCCAGACGTCGTCGGGCACCTGGGTGCAGATCTCTGCCATCCGGCACGAGACCCGCGTCCAGCGTGTACACAACTTCACCGTCGACGGCGTTGCGTTTTGGGGACAACGATGGGGGATTGCCGTATCTCACCTCGGAGGTTGCTGCAGATCCCACGGCCGTTGGCGATGCGGTGATCGCGGCGTATTGGATCTGGTCCCAGATTGGCCCCGACACGACGTACGAGCTGCGTCGGACGCTCTCCGCTGCTGATCGAGCAGCGCTCACGGGGTTGGCACAGGGCCGTCACTGCTGGACCGCGGCTGCTCGGATCGCTCTCGATGTCCTAGCTGGAGGCAGCCTTGAGGACGCCTACACCCGTTACCACCGGCAGTCACAGTAGCGGCGGATAGCGGCGGCCTCTGTGCGGCATGGAGACGCACGGGAGCGGGGCTGGGTTTCCTCCTATCGCTCGTGTCCGACGTTTGTCGTCCGGGGCCGGCGGCTCTTGCGGGCAACCCTGCGGCAGCTCTTCGTCGCGCCGAACGACTCGGCCGGGGTGGCGGTGAAGAACGTCACGCTGGGGTTCAGCGTACGATCATGGCGCGGTGCTACGACGTGATCGGACCGCGCGAAGTTCCCGAGCAGGAGATGTGCCAGTGTCGGCCGGAGACCACGAAGAGGACGGCTTCCTCGGGTTATTTCGTGCGTTTGTCGGCAACGGCCTGCTCATCCTCAGGGACGCCAACTCGGTGGAGACGCATGCCGAATGGGCCGGGGACAGCGAGATCCATGCCACGGCGGACTCGATCTATTTGTGCGTTCAGCATCCTGTCGACGGCCCGGTGACCGTGGATCTGTTCGAGGGTGATTCGCCGGACCTTGCCCTAGCTGGCGCCGCACTGTTCGACGGGACCATCTCATCCCTGCACGGCGAGTTCGTCCTTCATGACCCAGCCGAAGGGATCAAGTTGCAGGCGATCACCGACCGTCCGGGCCCCGCCCGTCTGCGAATCTCTGGCGACGACGTGTCGCGGCCTGCCATCGTCCGCTTCCAGATCTGGTACTGATCCGGCCGACGCGTAATTCTCCACCTCCCGACCGATGCCTGGTAGCACTACGCCGAGACGGTGGCCGGGCATACGCGACCTCATGTGCGACAACCGTCGCAGCGTCCTCCCTCTCGCGCAGGTTCGAGCAGCTGTGGAAGAGTTCTGTCGCACCGGTACCGGTGACCGGCCCGAGTGCATCCGGTGGGTCCGCGGCGAGATCAACGGAGAGCGTTGGGCAGCTGGTGGGGATGAGTGAGAGCCTTCCGTTCGAAGAGGGTCCCTCGTCCTGGACGGGGCCGACGCTGACCGCGGACATGGTGCGTCGGGCCGAGGCGACCCTCGGGGTCCGCATGCCGCGTGCGTACGTCGAGCTGATGTATCAGCAGAACGGCGGTGTGCTGAAGGACGGCTGTTTTCCGACGAGCTTCCGGACGTCCTGGGCGGCTGACCACTTCCAGGTTGACGTGATCATGGGTGTCGGGTTTCCCGAGGGGCTCGACGTCCTGTCCGCTTACCTGATCGCCGAGTGGGGCTACCCCGAGGTCGGGGTCGTGCTGGGTGTGACACCTTCGGCCGGTCCCGACACCGTCATGCTGGACTACTCCACGTCCGGTCCGGATGGCGAGCCGGCGGTCGCCTACGTCGGCGAGGACAGGGTCCCCCGGCGGGTTGCCAACTCGTTCGAAGAGTTCATGAACGGCCTGGTCTCGTGTCAGGCGTATGCCGACGACGATCAGGACCAGTAGGTTCTTCACTCCTGCTGCGAAGGGCTTCTCTACCGGGAGGGCGGTTCATGCAGTTCCGTGTGGAGGCGTACTACCGACCACAGCATGGCGACGAGCGTGAGTTGCTAACCACGCCAGAGGACGTGGACCTGCTGATCGATGCACTGTTGGCGGGGCCGACCCACCAGAATCTGGCTGAGCTGCATTCCCTGGAACGGTCACCCCTACCTTCCGGAACTCCCGACCATGAGCTGCTGGTGGGCGCCGATCGCACGCTCCAGGTCGGTGTTCTCGAGTTCATGGATGCCAGCGGTAACTGGACGACGGTCGGGTCGCACAAGGGTCGTGCCGAGGTTCGTTACTCCTGCGTGAACCAGATGACCGAGTTCCCTGCGCGTTCGGAGATTCCCATAACCCTATTGAGTCGGGCGGTGAAGGAGTTCTGCCTGTCCGGCGGGCAGCGGCCCACGTGCGTCCAGTGGGAGAAGCCGGAGTTCTGGTGATTCTTGGAGAGACAGCCCGGCCCTGGCGGCACCGGGCCGGAGGCCGGCACCAGGGTGCGTCGTCGCGTTGCCCGGACCGTTGTAACGAAGGAGCCCCATTGGCCGCTGTACGAGCGTGCAAGCCCGATTGATGAAGAAAACGACAGGCACACGTCTCCACGTTGCGGCTCTGACCGTCACTGGGCTCACCCTCCTCGCCGGCTGCGCCGAGCCGGGAGCGGCCGAGTGGGTGGCCCCGGACAGCAAGGCCGCCGCTGCGGCCAGCCCCACAGGCCCGGCCCGCCCGAAGGCCGTCACCTCCGCCTGCAAGATACTGACGGCCGACGCCGTCATCGACCTGCTGGGCGGCACCTCGAGCACCAAGCTCAAGGCGCGCGAGGCCGGCGTCGAGGACCTCGGCGACGGAGCGAAGCGCTACACCTGCGGTTACGGGCGCGACGGCGCCGAGCCGTTCGCGTTGTCGGTCACGGAGCGTCCCGATCCGGACGGCACGGTCGTCGAGTCGATCGACCAGATCGCCGACTACGCCGACGGCCAGGTCAAGCGGATCACGGGGCTCGGGGACGGCATCGACGGCCTGACGTACGTCAAGGACAACCTGCGGGGGGCCGCCGTCGCCGTCCCGTACCAGAAGCAGCTGCGGATCGCGGTCTTCATCGGCCCCCAGCAGCTCCCGCACGACAAGATGGTCGAGGTGGTGCAGCACCTCGTCGCACGGCTCTGAGCGTCACCGCGACGTCACGAGACGGTCCTTGACGTCCGTCGGAGGCGGACGGCACCGATCGCAAGCGCGGCTTGGCCGGACTGTCGGCCCGGCTGCTGCTCCCGCCACATGAAGTCGGTCAGGAGGCGTGGCACGTCGGCGGCGAGCCGCAGCGCGGCCGGCCCGGTCTCCGGTCGCACCGGCGCACCGGCCGGTACCCACGCCTCCTGGCCGCACCGCAGGATCTCCACCAGATCCGTGGCCGGTGACTCTGCCAGCCGGCGCCAGCTGCCGTGGAGCAGTGAGCCGGTGCTGAACTCGTCGTGCAGGGACACGATCAGCACGTCTTCGTCGCCGGTGGCAGGCAGATTCAAGCGGGGTACCCTTTCGTGCTCGCGAAGGCCCCGGGCCCCTGGCGACTCACCGATGTGGGGTCGGTGACTGGAAACGGATGAAGTGGAAGGGTCCCGCAGGTCGGCGGTTGAGGCGGGGTGTGGCACCGCCAGGTGGAGTGCCGCCGACCCGAACGGGCAGCCGGCCGGACCGGATCGGTGATCACCTTGCGGCCGTGTGAGGGCTTGGCGGCGGGGCGTTGGCAGTGTGTGCTGGTCGTGCGTCCGTCGCCGCTTGTTAGTCGTCCCGTCGAGGCGGGTTTGCCGGCGATCCGGACGGGGTAGGGGTTGTCGCTGATCAGGCCTGACTGTGATATGTGTCGATGGATCCTGTCCACATCGGGCACAGTGGGAGCGTTTTCCGACCGCTGCCCGTTACGTCGACACGCCGTTCCTTCGCATTGACACTCATCACACTCTCCGAGTCGCCGATCGGCTTGTTGCCCGACTCGCCGCCCGTCTAGCCTGAGCCAGCTCAAGGCGTAACGGGGGGCTCACGACATGCGACTGCAGATCCGGCTACTGGGGACTGTGGAGCTGACCGTCAACGGGCGGATCACCACACCGACTCCGCCGAAGCGACGGGCTGTGCTCGCCGGGCTCGCCATGGACGCCAACAGCTCCGTCTCGCTGGACCGGCTGTCCGGCATGGTGTGGCAGGACGAGGCCCCGGCCTCCGCCGTGGCCAACCTGCGCTCGCACGCGGCGAACCTGCGCCGAGTGCTCGGCGACCGCCTGATCGCCCGCCCGAACGCGTACGAGCTGACCCTGGCAGCGCACGAGCTGGACGTCACCGAGTTCCAGCAGCTGGCGGGAAAGGGGCGGACCCGACTCGCCGGCGGTGACCCGGTGGGCGCGGTGGAGTCGCTGCGCGCGGCCCTGGACTGCTGGCGGGGCGCGGCCGGAGAGGGGCTGCCGCGCGGCACCGCCCTGGACAACCGCTGGGCGAGCCTTGACGAGCAGCGACTCCAGGTCTTCGAGGAGCTGATCGAAGCCCGCCTTGCCTTCGGTGAACACCTCGTCCTGCTCCCGGAGATCCGGCGGCACATCGCCGCCCATCCGCTGCGCGAGCGGGGCTGGGGACAGCTGATGCTGGCCCTCTACCGGGTCGGGGACGTGCCTGCCGCGCTGACCGCCTACCGCGAGGCGCACACCGCCCTGAAGGAACAGCTCGGTATCGACCCGGGCGAGGAACTGGCCCGCTTGCACCGGGCTGTGCTCGACCGGTCTCCCGGGCTCGCGTACGTCCCTCCGGACACCCCGATCGCCGTCCTCGCGCCGGCTCCGGCAGCGGCTCCGCCGGTCACCGTTCCTCGCGAGCTCCCCGCCGACCTGGTCACCTTCGTCGGTCGTACGACGGAGGCGGCGGAGGTGGTCGCGGCCGTGACCGGCGCCGCTCCGGCCGCCGCGGTGATCAGCGGACCGGCCGGCAGCGGCAAGACGGCCCTGGCGGTACGGGCGGCGCACACGGTGGCCGCCGCCTTTCCGGACGGGCAGGTCTTCGTCGACCTCGGCTACCGGCCGTCGGTGACCCCCGCCGAGGTGCTGGCCCGGGTGCTGCGTGCGCTCGGCGTGCCGGCCGACGAGGTGCCGTACGGGATCGACGAGCTGGCCGGCTGGGTGCGGTCCCGGGTCGCCGGACGGCGGCTCCTGCTCGTGGTGGACGGGGTCACCGGCGCCGAGCAGGTACGGCCGTTGATTCCGGCCGGCCCCGGGCCCGCCCTGATCGTCGCCGGGCAGCGGCATCTGCGCAGCCTCGACGGCGTCCGCCGGATCGACCTTGACCCGCTCAGTGTTGCGGAGGCGAGGTCGCTGCTCGCCACGCTCGCCTTCGCCGACCGGCTGAACGCCGACCCGGCCGCGACGGCCGAGCTGGTGCGGCTCTGCGCCGGCTCGGTGCTGGCGCTACGGATCGCCGGGTCACGGCTGGCGAGCCGTCCGGACCTGTCAGTGGCCGGCCTGGTCGCGCAGCTGCGTGACGGCCGCGACCGGTTGGACCTGCTGGCGTACGAGGACCTCTCGGTGCGCGCCCGTCTCGCCACCGGGGTCGCCGCCGTGCGGTTCAGTGACGAGGTGGCGGGCCGGCTGCTGGAGCAGCTCGGCGAGGCGCCGGACGCCCCGGTCCTGCCGGAGCGAAGCGCCGCCCGGTTGGGGGTCAGCGTGCACCGGGTGTGGCAGGCGCTGGAGGAACTGGCCGACGCGCACCTGGTGCGCCGCGACGAGCCGGCCGGCTACCGGCTGCCCGCCCTGGTGCGCGACTACGCGGCGGAGTTGGCGAAGGCTCCCGCGCCGGCGCTGACCGGCTGGCGGATCGACCCGGTCGCCGCCTGAGCGCCTCCGTGCCCGGCAGTGCTCAGACGACGGTGCCCCGCACGATCGCCACGGCGACGCGGCAGAACTCGTCCATGTCCGGGTTGAAGCCCGCCGCGATGTCGGGATGCAGGCCGGCCCGGGTCTCGTCGAGCAGCCGCTGACAGACCTGCTCGATGGGCTCGCCCCCGTAGCCGGCGCGAACCCGTTCGGTGGCTGCCTGGAGCGCCGAGGTCAGCTGATCCTCCAGCGGGCCGCGCAGCTTCCGCTGCACCGGGTCCAACCCGCGCGGGTCGAGCGTGACATGTGGCTCCGACATCGGCGCTCCCTTCGTCGGCGTCCGCGGTACCCCACCGCGGACGTCGGTCAAACCACGTTCGGTACGGCGGCCACCCGCACCTGGTACGAGAATTCCTCCGCCGGTTGCTCGACGTACGACAGCCGGCGGATCTGCCGGTCGTCGGAGTAGAGCGCGACGTCCACGAGGACGCCGAGGTGGGCCAGGCCGATGTTGGCCACCCGCTTCTTGTCCTGGAGCACCGCGCACACCCCGCCGAGCAGAGTGCTCGCGTCGGAGGTGCGATGCCCCGGCGGGCAGCGCAACACGAGGTCCACCTCGATCGGCCCGGTGAGCGGGGTCCAGCCGGTGTGCTGGGCCGCCGCCAGGGCTGCCTGGAGCAGGGCGCGGACCCTCGTCGCCTGCCGGTGCCCGGCGGCGAAGATGGACAGCGCCTCGGTCTTGACCGGTGGCAGGCCGCTCACCTCGAACGTCAGGGCGAGAGCGCGGGTGTCCTGCACGACGGCACCTCCTCGTTGCGGACGATCCTGCCCAACCGGTTGACCGGCGGTGGGGGTTCCGGGGAGAACCAACCGATCGGGCGGGGTGGGGTCGGCCGGAGGCGTATCGACATCGGCGGCGTACGCGCTGGCGGTGGAGCTAGGAGCTAGAGAAAAGCTAATGCACCGGGCCGGAGCTGGGTAGCGTCGACGTTCACTGGGTGGGACGCGGTGCGAACGCGCAGAACTCGTTCCCCTCCGGGTCGGCCAGGATCCACCAGTCGATCTCGTCGTCCCGCTCGCGCAGCAGCGTGGCACCGGCCTCGAACAGGGCGGTCGGGGCCGGATCGGCCAACCCCACGTCCCAGTGCATCCGGTTCTTGACCGCCTTGCGCTCCGGCACCGGCATGAAGATCCAGTAGTCCCACGGGAAGCCGCTCGCGTCGACCAGGCGGGCGTACCCGTCGTCGCTGGTCTCCACGGTGCCGCCCACCACCCGGGACCACCAGGTCGCCTGCGCGACCGGGTCGGCCGCGTCGACGACGAGTGCCAGCGGCCGGGGCCGCGACCCCGGCTCGGACGGGAAGGCGCAGAACTCGTTGCCGTCCGGGTCGGCCAGCACCCACCAGTCGATCTCGGTGTCCGGCTCGCGGACCAGCCGCGCCCCGGCCGCCAGCAGCGCCGCCGGATCGGGATCGGCTAGCCGCAGGTCGAGGTGGACGCGGGTCTTGACGGTACGCGGCTCGGGCACCGTGTTCACCCAGATCGACTCGGCGTCCGAGCTTGCGGCGCGGGGGTGGACGCGGGTGTCGCCGTCGCCGGTGTCCACCAGCTTGCCGTCGAGGATGCCGGCCCAGAAGGCGCCGAGCCGATGCGCGTCGGCCGCGTCCAGGCACAGGTCCTTGAAGTGCGCGATCACGGCACCATCATCCGCGATGAATGTGACAGGCCGGTAAGCGAATTCCGGGCGCGTGCGCGGGTGTCACCGCACAGGCGGGTGGCGCTGTCTCCAGCTCACGTCAGGAATCGCCCCTGAGCTGGGCCAGCAGACCGGCTCGGTCAATCTGCATCCAGTACTCCGTGATCAGCCCGTCCTCGACGTGATAGACGACCGAGTTGATCTGACGGACGGTCCGACCGGTCGGCGCAATGCCGTCCACCGGCTCGAGGTGGCGCCCCACCTGGCTCAGCCGGACATACGCCCGTGCGCCGTCGACCAGGAATTCCTCGATCGTGAGGTCGAACGCGCCCCAGGTGGCGGTCATCTCCCGGACGTGCTCGGCGTAGTCGTCCGGGGTCCGTTCAACGGTGGTCAGGTCCTGGGACTGCACCTGGTGGGCGCGCACCGTCGACGCCATGAACTCCGCCGCCCGCTGCGGCTCTCGGCCGGAGCGGACGTACCGGAGGAAGTCACCGACGACGCGCCGCGTCACCTCACTGCTGATCATGACGTCACCCTGGCAGCCGCGAACCGGGACGGGAAGCCCGCCGGCAGGTGGGGCCCCTCACTCTCCGGGCTGACGCTGACGAGACCGTACGAGACTCCATGGTGGACGAAGCCGCCTTGCCGGCCGGAGTGCCGGCTGCCACGCTCTGACGGTGATCGACAAACCTGGCGTCGGCGAGCGGTTGCTGGCGGCTGAAGTGGCCGCGGCCTGGGCCGTGGACGTCGTCGATCTCGTGTTCATGCCGGTCGGGCTCGACGGGCACGCGTGGGCGTACCAGGTGGACACGTCCGACGGCCGACGGCACTTCCTGAAGATGCGCCGCGGCGAGTTCATCGAAGCGGCCGTCCGGCTTCCCGGCTTCCTCCGAGCGCACGGCGTCAGCCAGGTCGTGGCGCCGATCGACCTGAGAGACGGCAGAGCCGATCACAGGTTCGGGGACTATCGGCTGCTGCTCTACCCGTTCCACGACGGTGGCAGTCTGTGGAGCCGCGGCCTCACCGACCGCCAGTGGATCGAGTACGGCGAGTTCCTGGGTCGGCTGCACGCGGTCACGCCGAGCGCCGACCTCGCGGCGGTCCTGCCGGTCGAGACCTACCGATCGAGAGCGGGCGAGCGGCTGCGAACCCTCGCCGGGCGGGCCGCGGCGACCGAGGCCCTCGGTGCCTTCTGGAACCGGTACGGCGCCGCACTGCACCGGTTGTCGGAGACGGTCGACGACCTTGCCTCCCGCGTGACGCGAGGTCAGCACGTCATCTGCCATGCCGACATCCACCCGGGCAACCTGATCGCTGACGGCGACGGTCCGCTGCACGTCGTGGACTGGGATGCGCCGATCCTCGCGCCGCGCGAGCGGGACCTGATGTTCGTCCACAGCCAGGACTTCGGCGACCATCCGATCAACGCGCACCGCGCCGAACTCTTCCGTCGAGGCTACGGACCGCTGGAACCGGACCAGACCCTGCTGCGCTACTACCGCGGCGAACGGCACCTCGACGACGTCGGCGCGTTTCTAGCGAGCATCCTCAACTGCGAGGCCAGTGTGGAATCCCGGGCCAACGACCTGTACTGGCTGACCCGGATCGCCGAGACGGTCGCCGCCCCCGGCTACTTGGCCTGATCCTCTCCCGACCGCCGACCGCCGACCGCCGACCGCCGACCGCCGACCGCCGACCGCCGACCGCCGACCGCCGACCGCCGACCGACGACGGCGTCTGGCGACGGCGTGTGGCGACGGCGTCTGCCGCGTCCAGACGCGGCGTCGGCCCAGGCCGTTGGCGCGCGAGCTACCCGAGCGCGTGCCGGGCGGCCTCGCCCATGGGGTCGTCGCGGGTGGGTAGCCGCCGGATGGTCGGCAGCACTTCCTCCCGGAACACGCCGTGCAGCCGGCGTAGCTCCCGCGCCGGACGTACGGCGTCGTCGACCCGCACGTCCCAGAGCGGGTACGGCTGATCGGCGGCCACCGTGATGGTTGCCGACCGTGCGCCGTGCCGGTCACCGCCGGTCTCCTCGCCGGCCTCGATGGCCAGTACGAGCCGCTCCGCGAGGTCGAGTTCAACACTGTCCTCGAACACCCGGACGATCTCCGCGAGGGTCTCCGGGCCGACCAGGCGGTTGCCCTGCACCGCGTAGCCCGGCCCGGTGTGGTGCCCCGCCCAGTCCTTGGCGCGGGAGCCGGTGAAGGCGTGCGAGCGGCCCTGGCGATCGACCATGCCGACCTGCCGTACCTCCCGACCCGGGTCCCGGGCCAGCAGTTCGGTCAGGACGTCCCGCGGCGAGCGGCCGTCGCCGAGCAGCGGCAGACCGTCGTAGGCCAGGAACGGGTTGGGGGTGGCCTGGGTCGCCACCGCACCGGCGCCGGCCTGGACGTGCGCGACGAGCTTGCCTACCGCGGGTCTGGCCGTCAGGGCGCCCACCCCGAGCTGGCCGGTACGCGGACACCGTGCGGCGATCGAGAAGGTCACATCGGCGGGTACCCGGACGAATGTCCGGCATGCCCGAGCGGCGCGGCTGCTGCCAGCGGCGCTGTCGCCAATGCTGGGTGATTTGTGCTGATCAGGCCCTCGTTGATCGTGTCGTGGCTTCGTGATGTTTCGCGACTTCGCAGGTCGGGCAGTGTTGGGGCCACGAAACGTCCGGGGTCGATCATCCGCTGGTCGTGGCCCCGACCGTCTCGCCGTGCGCCGGGCACGGTGGCCTTCCCCGGCAGGTGGCCGAGCAGAGGGGAGGGGTGATGAACGACCCTGACGAGGCCGTACGTCGACGCCGACCACGGGTGCGTGTGGTGGCGGCGGCCGCCGCGGTGGCGCTGGCGGCACCGCTGGCGGGCTGCGCTTCCGGTGGGGACGGCGGCACACCCACGATCAACCTGTACTACCCGCCGGAGCAGAACCTGCAGAAGGTGGTCGACACCTGCAACACCCAGGCAGGCGGCCGCTACGAGATCGTGTACCGGGTGTTGCCGCGGCAGGCCGACGACCAGCGGGTGCAACTTGTCCGCCGGCTCGCCGCCGAGGACAGCGGCATGGACGTGCTGGGCCTCGACGTCACCTGGACGCAGGAGTTCGCCAGCGCCCACTGGATCCGCGAATGGACCGGGCAGGACAAGGCCGAGGTGGAGCAGGGGACGCTCGCCGGTCCGCTGGAGACTGCGCAGTACGAGGGCAAACTCTTCGGGGCGCCGAAGAACACCAACGTCCAGCTGCTCTGGTACCGCAAGGACCTGGTCCCGGAGCCGCCGAAGACCTGGGATCAGATGATCTCGATGGCGCAGGAGCTCAAGCGGCAGGGCAAGCCGTACCAGGTGCTCACCATGGGTGCCCAGTACGAGGGGCTCGTCGTGCTCTACAACAGTCTGGCCGAGAGCGCCGGCGGCCGGATCCTCAGCGAGGACGGCAGCAAGGCCGTGATGGACGAGGGTACCGTGCGGGCGCTGGAGCAGTTGCGGAACTTCGCCACCTCCGGCGTGACGTCGCCGTCGTTCAGCAACGCCACCGAGGACCCGGTCCGGCTGGAGTTCCAGGCCGGTGGCGGCGCCTTCCAGGTCAACTGGCCGTTCGTCTACCCGGCGATGCAGGAGGCCGCCCCGGACCTGGCCCGACAGGTTGCCTGGGCCCGAGTGCCGGGCATCGACGAGAACACCCCGAGCAAGGTCACCATCGGTGGGGTCAACCTGGCGGTCAGCGCGTACTCGAAGCATCCGGAGCTGTCCTTCGACGCGGCCAAGTGCCTGCGTGACGAGCAGAACCAGAAGTTCTCCGCGATCAACGACGGTGTGCCGCCGACGATTGAGAAGGTCTACGACGATCCGGAGATGACCGAGGCGTACCCGATGAAGGACACCATCGTCGAGGAGCTGAAGGAGCCGGCGGTGCGTCCGCTGACCCCGGCGTACCAGAGCATCTCGACGGTGATGTCGGCGGTGCTCTCCCCGCCCGCGCAGATTCGGCCACAGCAGACCGCCGACGAGCTGCGCGACGCCATCGCGGACGCGCTCCAGTCGAAGGGGGTGCTCCCATGAGTCAGCAGACCGCGACCCGCGGCACGGGTCGCCACGCGACCGTCCCGGCCCAACGGTCGCGGCGGGGCCGGGCGCCGCTGAGTGAGAACAAGAGGGCCGAGCGCCGGCTCGGCTGGCTGCTCTGCGCGCCGGCCGCGCTGGTCATGCTCGCGGTGACGGCGTACCCGATCATCTATTCGCTCTGGCTCTCCTTGCAGCGCTACGACCTGCGCTTTCCCGACCAGCGTGCGTTCGTGGGGCTGGAGAACTACGTCACCGTGCTGAGCAACCAGTTCTGGTGGACGGCGTTCGGGGTGACCGCCCTGATCACCGTGGTCACCGTGGCGGTCGAGCTGGTGCTCGGTATGGGACTCGCGCTGATCATGCACCGGACGTTGGTCGGCCGGGGCATCGTGCGGACCGCTGCGCTGATTCCGTACGGCATCGTCACGGTCGTGGCCGCCTTCTCCTGGCGGTACGCGTGGACGCCTGGCACCGGGTACCTGGCGAACCTGTTAGGTGACGGGGCGCCGCTCACCGAGCGGGCCAGCTCGCTGGCGATCATCATGCTGGCCGAGATCTGGAAGACCACGCCGTTCATGGCGCTGCTGTTGATGGCGGGGCTGGCGCTGGTGCCCGAGGACCTGCTGAAGGCGGCGTCCACCGACGGGGCGACCTCCTGGCAGCGGTTCACGAAGGTGATGCTGCCGGTGATGAAGCCGGCGATCCTGGTCGCGCTGCTGTTCCGCACGCTTGACGCGTTCCGGGTGTTCGACAACATCTTCGTGCTCACGGCCGGCGGCAACGAGACCTCGTCGGTGTCGATGCTCGCCTACAACAACCTGATCCGGGGTTTGAACCTCGGCATCGGTTCGACGATGTCCGTGCTGATCTTTATCACCGTGGCGATCATCGCGTTCGTCTTCGTGAAGCTCTTCGGCACCGCTGCCCCCGGCAGCTCGGACGACGAGAGGCGTTGAGATGGTTACCGAAACCACCACGCGCGCCAGGCTGCGGTGGGGTCTGCTGGACGTCATCGTGGTCGTCTTCGCGCTGATCCCGGTGCTCTGGATCGCCTCGCTGTCGTTCAAGACCCCGGCCACGCTCACCGACGGGAAGTTCGTTCCCCGCGAGTGGACGCTGCACAACTACCGGACGATCTTCGAGACCGACCAGTTCGTCCGCGCCCTGGTGAACTCGATAGGCATCGCGCTGGTCGCCACCGCCGTCGCGGTGGTGCTCGGCGCGATGGCCGCGTACGCGGTCGCCCGGCTGGACTTCCCCGGCAAGCGGCTGCTGGTCGGGGTGTCCCTGCTGATCGCGATGTTCCCGCAGGTGTCGCTGGTCTCCCCGCTGTTCGAGATCGAACGGCAGCTCGGCCTCTTCGACACCTGGCCGGGGCTGATCCTGCCGTACATCACGTTCGCTCTGCCGCTGGCCATCTACACGCTGTCGGCGTTCTTCAAGCAGATCCCGTGGGATCTGGAGAAGGCGGCGAAGATGGACGGCGCCACCCAGGGCCAGGCGTTCCGGCGGGTGATCGCCCCGCTGGCCGCGCCCGGGCTGTTCACCACCGCGATCCTGGTGTTCATCTTCTGCTGGAACGACTTCCTCTTCGCCATCTCGCTGACCTCCACCGAGCGGTCCCGCACGGTGCCGGCCGCGCTGTCCTTCTTCACCGGCGCGTCGCAGTTCGAGGACCCCACCGGGGCGATCTGCGCCGCCGCCGTGGTGATCACCATTCCGATCATCCTGTTCGTGCTCTTCTTCCAGCGCCGCATCGTCTCCGGCCTGACCTCCGGCGCAGTCAAGGGATAGGTGATAGTCGTGGCTGACATCGTGCTCGACAAGGTGAGCAAGCGGTTCCCGGACGGGACCGTCGCGGTGCGGGACGTCGACCTGGAGATCAGCGACGGCGAGTTCGTGATCCTGGTCGGCCCCTCGGGCTGCGGCAAGTCCACCACCCTGAACATGATCGCCGGGTTGGAGGACATCAGCTCCGGCGAGCTGCGCATCGGTGGTGAGCGGGTCAACGACAAGGCACCCCGGGACCGGGACATCGCCATGGTCTTCCAGTCGTACGCGCTGTACCCGAACATGACGGTCCGGGAGAACATGGCTTTCCCGCTGCGCCTGCAGAAGCTCGACAGGGAGACGATCAACCAGAAGGTCGAGGAGGCGGCGAAGGTCCTGGAGCTGACCGCGCTGCTGGACCGCAAGCCGGCCAACCTCTCCGGCGGCCAGCGGCAGCGGGTGGCGATGGGCCGGGCGATCGTACGCCAGCCCAAGGCGTTCCTGATGGACGAGCCGCTGTCGAATCTGGACGCGAAGTTGCGGGTGCAGATGCGAACGGTGGTGTCCCGGTTGCAGAAGCAGCTCGGTACCACCACCGTCTACGTCACCCACGACCAGACCGAGGCGATGACCCTCGGTGACCGTGTGGTGATCATGCGGGGCGGTGAGGTGCAGCAGGTCGGCCCGCCGCAGGAGCTGTACGACCACCCCCGCAACCTCTTCGTGGCCGGCTTCATCGGCTCGCCGTCGATGAACTTCCTGCACGCCGCGGTGCAGGACGGGAAGCTGCGTACCGCGCTCGGTGAGGTGCCGATCGGTGACCGGGTCCGCCGCGAGTTGGAAGCCGGCGATGCGCCCCGGGAGTTGATCCTCGGTGTCCGGCCGGAGCACTTCGAGGATGCCGAACTGGTCGACGAGGAGACCCGCCGCCGGGGGATGGAGTTCGAGGCGCCGGTGGAGATCGTCGAGTCGATGGGCTCGGACAAGTACGTCTACTTCACGGTGGAGGGGGAGCGGGCCAGCGCCGCCGAACTGGAGGAGTTGGCCGCCGACGCGGGCGCGGCCGACTTCACCGGGGCCGGTTCGAACCTGGTGACCCGGTTGTCGGCGGAGTCGCCGGTGGCCGAGGGCGAAACCCGTCCGGTGTGGTTCAACCTGGAGAAGATTCACCTCTTCGACCCGGCCGACGGCCGGAACCTGACCCTGCACGAGGGCCGGGCCGCAGGAGCCCTGGCGAACTGAGCCTGACCCGATGACCTGGGCCGGCGGGGACCCCCACCTCGCCGGCCCGCCAGTGCCGCCCGGCCCGGCGGCCCGCCGCACCGCAGGAGTCAGCGGGCCCAGTCGACCCGGGACGGCAGGCCGAGGAACTCGGCGTAGCGGGCGAGGGCCCGTTCCGTGCCGGGCTGGTCCAGTGCCGCCAGCGGCGTCACCTTGATCGTCACCCGGCTCTTGCCGATGGTGCGTCGCCAGGTGCCCACCACCCGCCCGCCGTGCGCGATCGTGGGCTGGAAGACGCCGTTGTTGCCGGGGATGATCGCGTCGCGGTGCGCCGGGTCGAGCAAGCAAGCATCAGCGACCGGTCCTTTTGACATCCTCTCCGCCCTAAAGGACGGAGATTCCCTCCACGCTGCGCGTGGAACAGCCGGCGAACTCCCGGGCGGTCACCGGGCCGTGCGACCGCACGTAGCGGCGGGTGAGGATCGCGAGTGCCTCGTCCCGTTCGGGACGCAGCGGGTCGGGCGCCCACTCGTCGAGCAGCGCGAAGGTCTGCTCGGTGCCGACGTTCGGCGCGAGACAGGTCACGCCGCGCACACTCGCGTACCAGAGCAGGTGGTAGCCGCGCTGCCCGTCGGTGCCGATGCCGGCGGCGTTGAGCTCGGCCAGGCATTGGGCCCGGGTGAGCCGCCCGCCGCCGGCCAGCGCGCCGCCGAGCACCTCCACGGCGCGGTCCGCGTCGGTTGGGTCGAGACCGAGGGTCGCCCGGCGGCTCGCCGCGCCCGGCAGTGCGCGTATGCCGGTGAGCTCCAGCATCCAGCGGGCGTCACGGGCGGGGACGAGGTGCACGGTGCCGCGCATCGGCCAGGTGCGTAGTGCCTCCCGGCGCTCCAGTGCGGCCTGCACGTCGAGCAGCGTGCGGGCGGGCAGCCGGGCGCCGAGCGACCAGAGTCCGCTGGACAGATCCTGGGCCTGCATCGCGCCGAACCACTCGACCACCTCGGCCACCGTGCTCGGCCGGGTGCCGGGGTGCGGGCGCAGCAGCAGACTGATCATCCGAAGGGCGAGCGCCGCACTCGTGGTCAACCGCATCGGCCTCCCTCCACCGGTCGGGCGTCAGCTTAGGCCGGGCCACCGACAGGCTGCGGTGCGCCCGTCGGCATGCATAAGGGTCCTGCGAGTGGGGATGCGACGGCGCATGTACGCGCGCCGCGCGTGCGGAAGGGAGAGCCATGACTGCGTCCAGCGAGCCGATGCGGGGCGGCGCGCCGGCCCGGTCCCGGGCCGATCGCACCCCGGCCAAGACCAGCACTGCCGCGACCTTTTCGCTGGTGTTCGGCGTTTCCGCCCTGGTGTGCACCTTGACGGCGATCCTTGCCTGGGCCGGGATCATCCTGGGCATTATCGGGATCATCGTCGGCATCTTCGGGCTCCAGATGGCCAAGCGTCCCGGTGTCACCGGCCGTGGCGTGACCATCGGTGGCCTCACGCTCAGCATCATCGCGCTGGTACTCGGCCTGGTGTTCATCGCCGGAGTCGCCACGTTCCTCAACAACGAGGGAGCGGTGAACCGGCTGCAGCAGCAGGTCGACGACCTGCGGGGCCGGGTCACGTGATCCGGGAGGGGCACGTACCGCTCGGCGTCGCCGTACGGTGACGCCGAGCGCGCCCCTGATCGCGCTGCGTCAGCTCATCGCCGGCGGAGCGCGATCGCGGGTTCGTCTCGTCCGGTGCGGGGCGGCGGATCGGCGCCGGCCCGGGGACGTTTGCCGCAGAAGGCGACGGGTAGTCGCCGGAGCTGACATAGGGAAGGGGACGCTCCGATGGCTGACCGGGTAAAGGTAGCGGTGATCTACTACAGCGCCACCGGCACCACCTATCAGATGGCGCAGGCCGCCTGCGAGGCTGCCGGCGACGCGGGCGCCGACGTACGTCTGCGGAAGGTGCGCGAGCTCGCTCCTGACGAGGCGATCCGTTCGAACTCCGGCTGGCACGCCCACCACCTCGAAACCCAGGACGTCCCCGAGGCGATGCTCGACGACCTCTCCTGGTCCGACGTGGTGATCTTCGGGTCGCCGACCCGGTACGGCGTGGTCGCCGCCCAGCTCAAACAGTTCATCGACACCACCGGACCGCTCTGGTCCCAGGGTGCCCTGGCCAACAAGGTCTACTCGGCGTTCTGCACGACGGGGACCAGCCACGGCGGCCAGGAGACCACCCTGACATCGCTCTTCTCGGTCTTCTACCACTGGGGCGGGATCGTGGTGACCCCCGGTTACACCGAAGCCAGCCAGTTCATCGCCGGGAACCCCTACGGCGCCTCGCACACCAGTAACAACGGTGAGGTCGCACCGGACGACATCGCCCTGACCGCCACCGCGCTGACCGCCCGGCGCGCGGTGCAGATCGGCGCCGCCGTGAAGAAGGGCCTCGCCGGCTGAGTGGCTGAGCCAGGGGTGACCCGGCGGTCGGATGGCTGCTCTTGCCCCGCCCGGCCGCCGATCAGTCGCTTGACTGACTGCTTGCGCAGTGCAGCTAGGCCGGCTCGGCAGCGGATCCGGTCACGCCGTCGGCTCGAACCGGTCGGCGGTCGACAGCACCCCCGGCAGCAGGTCGGCCAGCACCGCGATGCCGTCCGGGCTGAGCACCGACTCCGGGTGGAACTGCACCCCGGCGAAGGCCGGCCCGCGCAGCGCGTGCACCGCGCCGTCCGCGGTGTCGCGGGCCAGCTCCACCCGCCCGTACGGGGTGTCCAGACCATCGGTTGCGGCAACGGCGGTGAAGGTGGCGTAGAAGCCCACCCGGCGTGGCGTGCCGAAGACGTCGATCTCCCGTTGCAACCCCTGGTAAGGGGCGTCGCGTTGGTGCAGTGGCAGCCCGAGCAGCCCGGCCAGCACCTGGTGTCCCAGACAGACCGCGAGAGTCGGCCGGCCGGCGGCCAGCAGCCCGGCGAGCAGCCCGCGCAGTGCGCGCATTTTCGGCTCGGTGGTGCTGCCCGGGTCGCCCGGGCCCGGGCCGACCACCACCAGGTCGTATCCGTCCAATGGTCCGGGCGCGTCCCACGGTCGTACGGTCACGGCCAGGCCGAGCGCCCGCAGCTGGTGGGTGAGCATGCCGGTGAAGGTGTCCTCGGCGTCGACGACCAGCGCCGAGCGCCCGGCCAGCGCCGGCAGGGCGCCGACGCCCGGTGCCCGCTGGTCCAGCCAGAACCGGGCCAGCGGCGCGTTACGTGCGGCGAGCGCGGCGCGTACCTCCGGATCGGCGGCCAGCCGTGGCGTCGGCCCCCGCCCGGCCCGGGCCGCCTGCGGGCCGAGCCCGAGCGCGGCCAGCACGCCGGCGGCCTTCGCGTGCGTCTCCGCCACCTCGCCGGCCGCGGTCGAGTGCCTGACCAGGGTGGCGCCGACCGACACGCGCAGCGTCCCGTCGGGGGAGATCTCCGCGGTGCGGATCAGGATCGGCGCGTCCAGGGTCTGCCGGCCGGCGTCGTCGTGGCCGAGCAGGGCCAGCACGCCGGCGTAGTAGCGTCGCCCGGTGCGCTCGTGCCGGGCGATCACCCGGCAGGCGTTCTCCATCGGGCTGCCGGTGACCGTCGGCGCGAACATCGTCTCCCGCAGCACGTCCCGGACGTCCCGGGTGCCCCGGCCGGCGAGCAGATACTCGGTGTGCGCCAGGTGGGACATCTCCTTCAGGTACGGGCCGACCACCTGCCCGCCGTCCTCGGCGACGGTGGCCATCATCTTCAGCTCCTCGTCGAGCACCATGTAGAGCTCCTCGACCTCCTTCTGGTCGGCGAGGAAGCGCAGCAGCGCGGTCCGGTCCGGTTCGGCGCCGGCGTGCCGGAACGTGCCGCTGATCGGGTTCATCATCACCAGGCCGTCGTCGACGCTCACGTGCCGTTCCGGGCTCGCGCCCACCAGCACCCGATCGCCGGTGTACACCACGAAGGTCCAGTACGCGCCCCGCTCGCCGAGCAGCAGCCGGCGCAGCGCCGCCAGCGCGGCCACCAGGGGCGGATCCTGCACGGTGGCGGTCAGTGTGCGGTGGATGACGAAGTTGGCGCCCTCGCCCCGGCCGATCTCCTCGGCGAGCACCCGGTCGACCGCGGCGGCGTACTCCTCGTCGGTGACGTCGAACGCGGCGTCGCTGGTACGTACCGGTTGGTCCGGCAGCGCCGCGAGCGTCTCGGCCAGACCGATCCGCTCGTACCGTGTCACCAGCAGGCACTCCAGCGGCATCCCGTCGTCGACGCAGGCGAAGCCGCGTTCGGTGATCTGCCGGAAGGGCACCAGCGCCAGCGTGCGCGGCCCGGACGCGCCCTCCGGCAGCGGGATGTCGGCGAGCCGGTCGACCGTGCGGACCGGGCCCGTGAACAGCTCCAACTGGTCGGCGTCGGCGCGGCGGACCAGCGCGAACGGGCCCGGGTCGGCGCCCGCGGACACGGCGGTGAGCAGGTCGTTCAGGTGGATCATCGGGTTCTCCTGGTGCCGGGCGGCGCCGGTGTGGGCGGCCCGGGTTCCGGAGATCCGGCGACCGCCTCGACAGGCGGCCGCGTGGATGGTTACGCGCGGGGGATGGCCGCCAGGTCGGCGGGCCACCAGCAGGTCGGTTGCGCGAACATGCGCCCACCATACGCGCACGCGCACCGGTGCGGAAGCCGATCGGGCGTACGCCCCGGCCGACCGCGCCCCGATCCGGACTCAGCGGGTGTTTGAGCAGGCCCGCCCGCAGCGAGCATCCTCGAACACCCTCCTGGAGCGGGTAATTTGACCGGCGATGAACATTCTCGCGCTCGACCTGGGCACCTCCTCGGTTCGCGGGCTGGTCCTCGACGAGGACACGCAGCCCGTGCCGGGTGCCCTCGCGCGGCGGAAGGTCAGCCTCGCCGTCGGCGATGACGGCACCGGCACGCTGGAAGCACCGGCCTACCTGGCCGGCCTCGTCGAGTGCCTGGACGAGCTCTCCGAGTCCGGGCACCTGCACGACGTCGAGCTGGTCGCGGTCTCCGGGCAGTGGCACTCCGTGGTACCGCTGGACGCCGCCGGCGAACCGCTCGGGCCGGCGCTCACCTGGCTCGACACCCGGCCGGTGCTGCCGGCGTCGGCCGCCGGGCCGGCCGACCCCGACGACTACCACCAGCGCACCGGCACCTGGTGGCACCGCGGCTACTGGTCCGTACGACTGCCGTGGTTGCGGGAGCAGACCGGCGGCCGGGTGGCGAGGTTCGCCGGCGTGGTCGAGTACGTGCTGGCCCAGCTTCTCGACGAGGCGCCGATGTCCATCTCCCAGGCGTCCGGCACCGGCCTGCTCGACCTGCGTTCGCTGACCTGGGACGAGGAGGCGCTCGCGCTCGCCGGTGTGCGGCCCGGTGATCTGCCGGAGCTCGCTCCGCTGCAGTGGCGCGGACGACTCCGGCCCGACCCGGCGAAGAGGTGGCCGGCGCTGGCCGGCGTGGGCTGGACCGCCGTGGTGGGTGACGGCGGGGCGTCGAACGTCGGTTCCGGCTGCGCCGATCCGAGCCGGGCGGCGGTGACCGTCGGCACCTCGGCGGCGGTACGGCTGATGCAACGGGTGCCGGCCGGGCAGGAGATGCCCCGCCTGCCCGAGCGGTTGTGGCGGTACCGCGTCGATCACGACCACGTGGTGACCGGGGCCGCGTACTCCTGCGGAGGGAACCTCTTCTCCTGGGCCAGCCGGGAGCTGCGGCTGCCCACCGGCGCCGAACTAGACGCGGCGTTGGCGCTGGTGCCGCCCGGCGGCGGACGCCCGGCCGATCCCCGCTACGGCGGCGATCGGCCGCCGGGCCTGGCGCCGGCCGGCACCGGCGAGCTGCGCGGGCTGAGCTTCGGCACCACGGCGGTGGACATCCTGGCCGGGCTCATGCAGGGCCTGTGTGAAATGGTGGCACGGGATCTCGAGGTGCTGGAGTCCACCGTCGATCGGCAGGTGTCCGTGGTGCTGGGCGGCGGGGCGATGGCCGCATCGTTGTGGTGGCGGCAGGCGTTCGCGGCGGCGCTCGCCCCGCGCGCGGTGTCGCACCAGCGGAACCCGGAGATCGGCGCGACCGGCGCGGCGTTGGTCGCATTGGGACGGTTCGAGGTGGCCGTCGAGTTGGCCGGCATCGGCCGGACGGATGAGTTGATCTCACCGACCACGACAGGTCGACCCCGTCCACAGTATCCTTCCTAGACTTCGACTGCGCTCGAGCCGTTGACACCGCTCCCGCGCCTGGTTGGATGGACTCCGCTCCCCGGTCGCGGTGGACGCGAGGGGAGAAGGAGGCAGCGTGGGCGTAGGTGCGGGCCCGGCGCTCGGGGCGGTGCCCAACCATCGCCGTCGTCACTTCGACGAACGGGTCGTGCCGCACCGGCGCCGCTCGCCGCTGCGACTGCGCGACTGGCGCATGGGCACGAAGCTCGCCACCGTCCTGGTCGTCCCGTCGGTGGCGTTCCTGGTGCTGGCGGGCGTGCAGACCAGCACCCTGGTCGGGCAGACCACGGTGCTCGGTGACTTCGCCGAACAGGTCGGCATCGGCCGGCAGATCACCGCGGCCGTGCACAGCGTGCAGCAGGAACGGGACCGCACGGCCGGTGAGCTCGCCGAGCTGCGCCGCGCGGCGGGCTCGGCCGACCGTACCGCTGCCATCGAGGCGTTGGAGCCGTTGCAGGCGGCCACCGACCGGGCCGTCGCGGACCTGCGCCGTGCGGCGGAGCCGCTGGCGGACGCGGACGCGTCGTGGCGGGTGGCGTACTCCGAGGTGCTCGAGGCGTACGACCGGATCGTCTACATCCGTCCCGCGGTGCCACCCGCGGTGCTCAGCAGCGACACGATCCTGAGCAACTACCACCGTGCCGTCAACACCTTGCTCGACCTGCTCGCCGAACCGGATCCGGGCCAGGGCCGTACGGCGCTCAGTGACGCGGTGCTGCGCTACGTGCAGTTCGCCCGCGTCAAGGAGCTCTCCTCCCGGATCCGCGCCGAGCTCTACGCGGCCGCCCGGGCCGGCCGGTACGGCTCGGAGGACCAGATCGTCCTCTCCGACCTTCGTGCCCAGCAGCTCACCGCGCTCGGCGCGTTCCGGGTCGCCGCGACCAGCGAGCAGATCCGCCGGTACGACCGGATGTCGGTCGATCCGACGTTCGCCGCGGCCGCCCAGTTGGAGGAGCGCAGCCTGCCCACCGGCGGGGCGGCGCCCGAGGTACTGCCCGCCTCGCAGTGGTGGCCGGCCAGCGAGGCGCGGCAGGAGCTGCTGCGGCAGGCCGAGGGGAGTGTGCTGGCCGACGCGGTCCGGCAGGCTGACGACGCGGCGACGGGTCAGCTGCGTACGACGCTGCTGGTGGCCGGTGGGATCGTCGCGGTGCTGCTGGTCGCCGTGCTCATCTCGCTGCTCATCGGTAGGTCGATCGCCCGGTCCATGCGTCTGCTGCGCAGCCAGGCCCTGCGGATCGCCCAGGTCGAGCTGCCGGACGCCCTGGACCGTTTGCGAACCGTCACCGGTGGGGTGCCGCATATCGAGGTCGCCCCGGCGGTGGTCCGGTCGCTGGACGAGATCGGGGAGCTGGCGGAGGCGTTCGTGGCGGTGCACCGCAGCGCGGTCAGCGTCGCGGTCGAGCAGGCGGCGATGCGGCGCAACGTCAACGCCATGTTCGTGAACCTGGCCCGACGCAGCCAGGTGCTGGTGGAGCGGCAACTCGAACTGCTCGACGACCTGGAGCGCGAGGAGAACGACCCGGACCAGCTGGAGAACCTGTTCAAGTTGGACCATCTGGCCGCCCGCATGCGGCGCAACGACGAGAGCCTGCTGGTGCTCGCCGGCACGGAGTCCACCCGGCGGTGGCAGCGGCCGGTCGCGCTCGGCGCCGTCCTGCTCGCCGCCGCCGCCGAGATCGAGCAGTACCGGCGGGTCCGCCACGAGTCGGTGCCCGACCTGCACCTGGTCGGTCACGCGGTCGGGGAACTGGTGCACCTGCTCGCCGAGCTGTTGGAGAACGCGACCGCCTTCTCCCGGCCCGACACCGTGGTCTCGGTGAACGCCCATGCCGACGGCGTGGACGCCGTCATCGAGATCACCGACCGGGGGCTGGGTATGAGCCCGGCCGCGCTGGTCGAGGCGAACGGCGTTCTCGCCACGCCGCCGGCCGCCGACGTCGCGACCGTCGAACGGATGGGCCTGTTCGTGGTCAGTCACCTCGCGGCCCGCCTCGGCGTCCGGGTACGGCTGCACGGCGGTGAGCAGGGGCTCGTCGCGGTGCTCCAGCTGCCGGGCTCGTTGCTGGCTCCGGCGCCGGCGGAACAGGTGGCGGGGACGGTCCCGGCCCGGATGTTGACCACCGGAGAAGCCTCGCCCGCGACGCGCGGACCGGACGACCAGCCGGTGGCGGGCCGCCCGCCGGTCGCGGCGCCCCGGCAGGGACGACCAGTGCCGGTCCGCGCCGAGGACGTGCTCACCCCCACCGCCGGCGGGGCGGGTGGCGGCTGGTGGTCCCGGAAGGCGCCGTCGGCACCCGCTCGGCCCGGGCCGGTCATGTCGTCCGTGACTCCGGTGACGGGGGGCGTGAACGCACGCGGCCTGCCGGCGCGCGTGCCGATGGCCCAGCTCGCGGCGATGAGCGGGTCGATCAGGCCGCAGCCGGGGCCGCCGACGCACGACCCGGACCCGGACGCGGTCGGCGGAATGCTCTCCCGCCTCTACAGCGGAGTACGGCGGGCAGAGGCGGAGGACACCACCGAGATACCTGTGCCGCCTACCGGTGGGCGCAGCGAAGGAGGACGACAGTGACGACCTTGAGTCAGGAGGCGCAGGACCTGAGCTGGCTGGTCAGTGGCTTCGCCGAGCGGGTGCCAGGGGTTGCCCACGCGGCGGTGGTCTCCTCGGACGGGCTGCTGGTGGCGATCTCCGATCACCTGCCCAGGGACAATGCGGACAAGCTCGCCGCGGTGACCTCCGGGCTGATGAGCATCACCTCTGGCGCGGCGCAGATCTTCGACGGGGATGTGGTCAAGCAGACGGTCGTCGAGATGGGCCGGGGCTACTTCCTGGTCATGCAGGTGCGGGACGGGTCGATCCTCGCCACCCTGGCGGCCGGCGACGCCGACATCGGCGTGGTGGGCTACGAGATGGCCCGGCTGGCCAAGCAGGCGGGGGAGATGCTCACTCCGGCGCTGCGAGCCGAGTTGCAGCAGGCGTTGCCGCGCTGACCGGCGGGTTTCTTCCCGGTGACCCGCGGGCCCACGGGTCCGCCGGCCCGTGGCCCCGGGCTCGGCGTGCCGAGCCCGGGGTGGCGAGTCGCCGCTCAGAAGCCGTTGTCGGCGATGACGGCGCGGTACCAGTGGGCGCTGCGCTTGAGGATGCGCCGCTGGGTCGGGTAGTCCACGTACACCAGGCCCCAGCGCTGGTCGTATCCCTCATCCCACTCGAAGTTGTCGAGCAGCGACCAGACGTGGAAGCTCTCCAGCGGAACCCCGGCCGTCACTGCCCGGTGTGCGGCGGCCAGGTGGTCCCGGAGGAAGGCGACGCGTCCCGCGTCGTCGACGGTGCCGTCGGCGTCCAGGGTGTCCGCTGTGGGCAGTCCGTTCTCCGTCACGGTGAGCGGGATCGGCCCGTAGTCGCGGGTGACCCGGGTCAGGATGTCGTACATCCCCTGCGGGTAGATCTGCTGCCAGTCGGCCTCCGAGGTCGGCCAGCGTCGTGCGGTGCCACCGCCGGCCGTCACGTAGATCGGCGTGTAGTACTGCACCGCGAGGATGTCGATCGGTGACGAGATGATTTCCAGGTCCCCGTCGGCGATGCCCTGCACCATCCGGCTCTGCGGCCCGAGATCCGCGAGTACGTCCTGCGGATAGCGGCCGGCGAAGACGGAGTCGAGGTAGAGGCGGTTCTCGTAGCCGTCGTAGAGCCGGGCGGCGGCCGCCGCCTCGGGCGAGTCGTCGGCGGGGTAGCAGGGGTGCAGGTTCAGCGCCGGTCCGATGCGACCGGGACCGGTGGCGCGCAGCGCCCGTACCGCCAGGCCGTGCGCGAGTTGGAGGTGGTGGGCGACCAGGTAGGCGGCCTCCGGGTCCTGCCGGCCGGGTGCGTGGTGTCCGGAGAGGTACCCGTTCTGCACGACCGTCTTCGGCTCGTTGATGGTGAGCCAGACCGGTACCCGGTCGCCGAGGGCGCGGAACAGCGTCTCGGCGTAGTCGGCGAAGCGGTAGGCGGTGTCCCGTGACTCCCAGCCGCCCGCGTCCTGCAGGGCCTGCGGCAGGTCCCAGTGGAACAGGGTGGCCATCGGGGTGATGCCGCGTTCGTGCAGGCCGTCGACGAGCCGGCGGTAGAAGTCGAGGCCGCGCTGGTTGGGGGCGCCGGTGCCGTCGGCCTGGATCCGCGGCCAGGCGATGGAGAACCGGTAGCTGCCCAGCCCGAGGTCGCGCATGAGGTCGAGGTCCTCGCGGTACCGGCGGTAGTGGTCGGCGGCCACGTCGCCGGTGTCGCCGTTGCGGGTACGCCCGGGGGTCCGGCTGAAGGTGTCCCAGACCGACTCGCCCCGGCCGTCCTCCTTCACCGCTCCCTCGATCTGGTAGGCGGACGTGGACGCTCCCCAGACGAAGCCGGGTGGGAAACGCAGCGGGGTGGGCATCGACATGTGTTCTCCTTGTGCGCCGGGCACCCGCCGAGGGCGGGAGCGCTCCCATGATTATGGCAGCACGGCCCGGTCGCGCTCCGCGTCAACCATCCCGCCATCCGCTCGGAAAAACGGACGCGAAAAAGTGGCTGACGTGGGATCACGCGCCGGACCTCGACGGAGTAACGTACGTCACTGGAGAGGCCGCTCCCCCCGTGGCGGCCTCTCTTTCTGCCGTACGGCGTCAGTGCGCGCCGGATCGACCGGATGCCGCAACCCGGGGTGCCCGGCCGGCAGCGACCGGCGTACCACCACCCAGCTCACCGCCAACGCCGCAGCCACCAGCGGCCAGGTGAGCGCGACCCGGGACACCACCAGCGCCACCACCTGTCCGCCGAGATAGAGCGGGACGAAGACCGCGACGCGCAGCAGGTAGGTGGCGGTCCAGATCCAGCTGCCCCGCCCGTACGCCCGCACCAGCGCCGCGTCCCGCCGCCACCGGGTGCGTTGGCCGAGCGCGGCGCCGACCACCACGCCGAGCAGCGGCCAGCGCAGCACGATGCTGACCGCCCAGGCCAGCGCGCTGGCCGCGTTGGAGAGCAGTTGCAGCAGGAAGAAATCGGCCGCCCGACCGGTACGCAACGCGATCAACGCCGCCACGCAGACCGCCAGCAGCCCGATCAGCACGGAACGAGGTCGGTCGCCTCGACGTAGCCGCCAGACCGCCACCCCGGCCCCGGCGACCACCGCGGCACCGACCCCGGCCCAGAGCGACTCGCCGCCCAGCAGCCAGCCCACCGCGAACGCGACCGGCGGCAGGGTCGCGTCGACGGCCCCGCGGCGACCGCCGAGCAGGTCGGCGAGCGACTCCGACCGGCCCCGATCGGCAGTGGCCGAGCGTTCGGAGGCGTCGGCCGGGGAGGGGGTGTCGTGCTGCCGTGCGCCGGTCATCGTCACCTCCTCGCCTTACTTCCAACCTAACCGCACGAAGCGGGCGGGCCACCCGTTGCCCACGCGGCAGCGGTCGCTAACGTTGGCCCGTGCGGGCGACGGCGAGGGGTTGGACGGCGGTCTGGCTGGTCGTGTTCGTTCTGGTGCAGGTGGCCGCGTTCCTCGTGACCTGGCAGGTGGCGCTGCACACCGGACTCGGCCAGTGGGTCGACACCGTGGCGCTGACAGGCAACCGGATCGGGCAGGACCGCATCGACGAACCGGTGGACCGGATCCTGAACGCCATGTCGGTGGTCTCGCTGCTGGCCGCGACCGCCGTGATCGGGTTCATCGCCCTGATGCGTGGCCGGATCGCGCTGGCGATCACCGCGACCCTGCTGATCGCCGGCGCCAACGTGTCCACCCAACTGCTCAAGCACGGGCTGTCCCGCCCCGACCTCGGCATCGACCTCGCACGCATCTACGCGGGCAACAGCCTGCCGAGCGGGCACGCCGCCGTGGCGGCCTCCGTGGCGGTGGCGCTGGTGCTCGTCCTGCCGGCCAAGGTGCGCGCGTTCGGCGCGTTCGTCGGCGCCGGCTACGCGGCCGCCGCCGGAGTGGCGACCCTCTCCGCCGGCTGGCACCGCCCCAGCGACGCGCTGGCCGCGTTCCTGGTCGTGGGCGTCTGGGCGGCACTGGCCGGGCTGGTCCTGCTGTTCACCCAACGGGAACAGGCGCAGTTCTCCACCGCCGACGCCCACCGGGTCGCCTCGACGGTGCTCGGCGTCGGCGGAGTGATCGCCCTGGTGATCGCCGGGCTGTCCCTGGGCTGGTTGACGGACCTGCGCGCCGTCGAGCCGGAGGAACTCACCCGGCGGGCGCTCTTCGTCGCCTACGCCGGCAGCGCGGCCGGCATCGCCGGAACGATGGCGGTGGTGATGGCGCTGGTCCTCGCCGTGGTGCACCGGCTGGTCCCGCGCTACCAGGGCTGAGGCACGCTCAACGGAAGTACGTGCCGACCATGGTGCCGCTGGCGAACTCGTGACCGGCCACCGCCTCGTGCACGTCGGTCGCCTGCGGCGCGTCCGGCAGCTCCAACGGGCTGTTCAGCGCGTACAGGCGGAAGAAGTAGCGGTGTGGATCGTCGCCGCGCGGCGGCTGCGGACCGGCCCAGCCGACCTCGCCGAAGCTGTTTGGCCACTCCCGTGCGCCCTTGGGCACCGCTCCCTCCGGCAGCCCCGCGGAGGCCGGCCGGATGCCGGTGACCAGCCAGTGCAGGAGCGGCGTACGGCCGGCGTCCAGGTCCTCGACGAGCAGGAGCAGCTCGCCGGCCGACTCTGGTACCTGTGACCACTCCAGCGGCGGCGAGATGTTGCCGCCCTCGCGGGAGAAGCGAGCCGGCAGCAGATCGTGGTCGTTGAACGCGCTACTACGCATCATGATCCCGGCCATCGGTGCCGCCTCCCTCAGTCGAGTCCGCTGCGCGCGTACCCGCCGGGCCTGCGCCGAAACGGCCGGCGATCACCGGGACGGCAGGGCCGTGAGAGGGTACGGGGCAGCCGGTGAGGGGAGCAGCAGTGGACACCGTAGAGGTGGCGTTCCGGAACGAGTGCACCCGACTGGGCGAGGCCCTGCGGGGCCTCTCCGAGGCGGAGCTGGACCGGCCCACCGACTGCCGGCCGTGGACCGTACGGGAACTGCTCGCCCACGTCCGCAGTGGCGCCGGTCGGCTCGCCGACATGCTCGCCGCGCCCGCCCCGCCCCGGGCGGAGGTGGACGCGGCCACGTACTTCGGTGCGCCGAAGTTCACCCCGGAGGTCGACGCCGCCCGCATCGACAGCGGCCGGCGGGAGGCCCGTGAACTCGACGGCGCGGCGCTGGTGGCGGACTTCGAACGGGCCTGGCGGGCGACCGAGGTCGCGGTCGCGGCCGCACCCGCCGACCGGGTGGTGCTCACCCGGCACGGCGACGCGATGAGCGTCACCGAGTTCCTGCGCACCCGGGTCGTGGAGGTGGGGGTGCACGGCCTGGACCTGGCCGCCGCGCTCGCCCGCGAGCCGTGGCTCACTCCGGCGGCCGCGCAGGTGATCGGCGAGCTGCTCACCGGCGGACGGCCGGTCCCGCCCGAGCTGGGCTGGGACCGGCTCACGCTGATCCGCAAGACCACCGGCCGGGCGCGGCTCAGCGAACGGGAGCAGGCCGTCGTCGACGGGGCCGGCTTCCGCTGGCTCTCCTTCGGCGGCTGATCCGCCGGTTCACTGAAAGCGCGCAGCGGCGGCGGGGTGTGTGGCTCAGCGTCGAAAGGCGTCGCTCACGGTGAGCGTGTCCTCGTACAGGTGCATACGCTCGATCCGGCCGTCGTCGGAGATGGTGAAGTGCATCGCGACCGGCGTCTCGAACCGCTTGCCGGTCGCAGCGACGGTGTGTGAGAACCGCGAGAACACGACTGCGTCGCGGCCGTCGATGACGGTCCTGCCGAGGTCCGCAGTGCTCTCGCCCGCGACGAAAGCCGGCCACATCGTGAGGAAATACTGGGCGACGTGCTCGCGCCTGGAACGTCGCCCGGTCCACGGCAGCTCCTCGCCGCCCGGGACGTACCAATCGATCTCCTCAGCGAACAGTTCGCCAAGGCCCTCCGCGTCCTGGCTGGCCAGGCGCTCCAGGAACTGGTTGATGAGGGACTCGGTGATTTGGGTTCGGCTGGTCATGACTGCGTTCCTTCCTGCTTGTCGTGCGTGGCCGGGAAAACTCCGTCCTGCTCGGGGACTTGCAGCAGGTTGGGATGAATCGTCGAGTGGTGCCGTCCACGGTGCGCCTCAGCTGCTTAGTCTTCTGCGGTCTTGGGCGACGAGGCTGGTGAACGCGAGGATGACGGTCAGTGCCGCGTAGCAGACGACTGCAGCCGCTGACCGATCACGCCGGACGCACCGGCGAGGAATACCCTCATGCTCTCTCCTGTGTAGTAGTTGGCCGTACGTCGACGCGTGCAGAGCCACGTCCCTCGGGAGGCGGTGGGGGTCGGTCAGGCGTTGTAGCCGCCGTGGGCGTCCAGCACCGCGCCCGTGACGTACGAGGCGGCGGGGCTCGCCAGGAAGGCGATCGCCGCGGCGATTTCGTCGGGGTGGCCCATGCGCTGCAGGGACAGCGAGCTGACCAGCGCCTTGAGAGTCTCGGGGTTCGGCGGTTCCATCCCGCTCTCCATCAGTCCGGCCTGCACGACGTTGGCCGTGATGCCCCGCGATCCGAGGTCCCGCGCGACGCCCATGGTGTACCTCTCGATCCCCGACTTGGTCGCCGCGTAGTCGGCAACGCCGGGGACGCCGACCCGGGTGCCTAGTCCGGAGCTCACGGTGATGATTCGGCCGTGCGCGCGTAGTACTCGCGAGGCGGCCCGGATGATGGCGATCACGCCGAGGTAGTTGGTGGCGTGCATCCGGTCCAGTGCGGCGGTGTCGACATCGGGGTCGTCCACCGTGCGGCCCTGCTCGGGCGAGATGGCCGCGTTGTTGACGAGGATGTCCAGGCCGCCGAAGTAGGCGAGCACGTCGTCTATGAGCGCTGGCGCGCTGCTCATGTCGGCCTGGTCGGACTTGAAGGCGACGGCTTTCGCTCCCTTGGCGCGTGCTTCGTCGACGACGTCCTGCGCCCGCTTTTCGGAGCTGACGTAGGTGAACGCGACGTCGGCGCCCTGCTCGGCCAGCAGCCGTACGGTGGCGGCTCCCAGCCCGCGGGATCCGCCGGTGACCAGGGCGACCTTGCCGGTGAGTGGCTTGTTCATTCTTCAACACCTCGTTGTTTGATCGATCCGTGGTCGTAACCGTAATCGTTACGACGAGGTGGTCGCAACAATTACTGTTACGACGTGGCGGTTGTAACATTGAGTGTTACGGCCGAGGGGAAGGGAGGGGCATTGAGCGCCAACAGCAGGTTGACCATCGCCGCCCACGCGCTTGCCTGGATCGGGCTCTACCAGCGTCGTGGCCATGAGGTCGCGACGTCCGAGCAGATCGCGACCAGCGCGAGCACCAATCCCGTGGTGATCAGGCGGCTGCTCGGCGAGCTCCGTAGGGCGGGGCTCGTGGAGTCCCGGCGGGGCGGAGGCGCGGGCTGGTCGCTGGCGCGCGAGCTGGAATCGATCACCCTGCTCGACGTGTACGAGGCTGTGGAACCCGGGCCGCTGTTCGGGATGCACCGCGCGACCCCGGACCAGGAGTGCGTGGTGGGTCACGGTATCCAGCCGGCGATGCAGGGCATCTACGAGGGCATCGAGGAGGGTCTGAGACGCGAGCTGGCCCGCGTCACGCTGGAGGACGTGCTCCGCGACGTCCTCGCGGCATCGCGCTAGACGGTGCCGCTAACGCGGTGACGCGCGCACCGAGGTGCCGGGTCGACCCCAGGGCCGGGTTGTTCCCGGCCCCGTGTCCGCACGTGCAGGGCTTCCGGCGAGCAGCTGTACCGCGAGTGTGCCGGTCGCCTCCATCGCGTACCGCTGCATCCTCGGACCGAAGGTGATGCGCGTCGCGCCCAGCCGTGCCAGCTCGGCCACGGACTCCCCGTCCGGTGCGGCGGCCATGTTCAGTGGCCCCTCAATGCTCTCCCGCAACACCGGCAACACCTCGGGCGGCGCCATGAGTGGGTATACGCACTCGGCGCCGGCAGCCACGTACAGGCGGGCGCGTGCCACGGCGTCGACCGGGTCGCCCGTCCCGAACAGGAAGGTGTCGACGCGCGCGTTGATGAAGAGAGCGTCACCCGCCTCCGCCCGCACCTCGGCCAGCCAATCCGCGTGCCGCTGAGGGTCCTTGAGCGCGTGCCCCTCGGAGTCCTCCAGGTTGCAGCCGACGGCACCCGTTTCGAGGAGCCGCCCGACCAACTCCCCGGGGGCGAGGCCGTAACCGCCCTCGATGTCGGCGGACACGGGCACGGCGACGGCCCGGACGATCCGCGCCACCGCGGCGAACATCTCCTGAGGCGGAGTCGAGCCGTCGTCGTAGCCGAGCGAAGCAGCGATCCCGGCGCTCGGAGTGGCGAGCGCGGAGAAGCCGGCGTCGGCGAAGACCCGCGCGCTGGCGACGTCCCACGGCCCCGGCAGGACGAGCGGGTCGCCGACGGCGCGGCCCTGGTGCAGGGCGCGGAAAGTGGAGGCAGTCACCTCTGACCCCTCTCGAGGGGATGCTTCGGATTCATGCGCACCACGCTACGCGCGCATTGGCCCTGGGATATGGTCCACTTCGATGGCAAGTTCTCGGGCCAATTCGCCGGCCGACCCTCCCTCCGGGTTCGGCGCCGACCTGCATCTGGAACTCGGCGGACCCGGCCTGCGCGCGGGGCTCGCCGACGCCCTGCGGGAGGCCGTGCGCACCGGGCGGCTGGCGCCCGGCACCCGGCTGCCGTCGTCCCGTTCGCTCGCCGCCGATCTCGGCATCGCCCGCAACACCGTGGCCGGGTCCTACGCCGAACTGATCGCCGAGGGCTGGCTCACGGCCCAGCAAGGCTCCGGGACCCGGGTGGCCAGGCGGGTCGAGCCAGGCAGCGCCGTGCGCGCCGTTCGCCGTACGGAACCGATCCCGCGCCGTCCCACGCACGGACTGCTCCCGGTGGAAGCTGAGACCTCGGCTCGGTTTGGCCGACCCGAACAGCGCTGACCTGATCCACTCGGGCTCCTGGAAGTTGGGGTGTCAACCCGCGCGGATACCCCGACTTCGGGGAAGCCGAGTCGATCAAGGCAGTCGTCGAAACCGACTCCTCTTGTGCAGATGCGACCCAGACAAACTAAACCGTGCTGCGAGTGCGAGCTGAGCGGCGTCTTCCGGGCCGCAAACTCCATGGGCTAAGGTGACCGCCGTGACGGTGTTTCGGATGAGTGAGGCAGCCGAGTTGCTCGGTGTCAGCGTGGACACGGTGCGGCGCTGGGTCGATGCCGGACGGCTCACCGCCGGGCGGGACGAGCAGGGCCATCGGGTGATCGACGGGGTCGATCTCGCCGCGTTCGTCCGGACGCAGGCCGGTGATCCGGAGAGTCGCGTGGAGGAGTCGTCGGCGCGCAACCGGTTGCGCGGCATCGTCACCGCCGTAATCAAGGACGCGGTGATGGCGCAGGTGGACATTCAGGCCGGCCCGTTCCGGGTGGTGTCGCTGATGAGCCGGGAAGCCGTCGACGAGCTGGACCTCAAGGTCGGGTCGGTGGCGGTCGCCGTCATCAAGTCGACCACCGTCGTCGTGGAGAAGCCCACGGCGAACGCGGGCAGCAGGGGGAGGACCGGCTCGTGACGACACGACGGTTGCGTACCGCACTGACGGCCGTCATCGCGCTGGCGGTGTTGGGCCTGGCCGGCTGCGGTGATGGGAAGTCCGCCGGCCGGGAGCCGGGCAGCGCGAGTTCCGAAGCGACGGGCAGCGTCACCGTGTTCGCCGCCGCGTCGCTGACCGAATCGTTCACGCAGCTCGGCAGGGACTTCGAGGCGGCCAACCCGGGCACGAAGGTCACCTTCAGTTTCGCCGGTAGCTCCGCCCTGGCGACGCAGATCAACCAGGGTGCCCCGGCCGACGTGTTCGCCTCCGCGGCCCCGGCGAACATGAATTCCGTCGTCGACGCGGGCAACGGCGACGGTACCCCGACGACCTTCGTGCGGAACCAGCTCGTCATCGCCGTACCCGAGGGAAACCCCCACCGGATCGGCGGCCTGGCCGACCTGACCAGGCCGGACGCCAAGGTCGCGCTCTGCGCCGAGCAGGTCCCGTGCGGTGCGGCGGCGAGGAAGGCGCTCGACGCGGCAGGGGTGAAGCTCACGCCGGTCACCCTCGAACGGGACGTCAGGGCCGCACTGTCCAAGGTGAAGTTGGGCGAGGTCGATGCCGCGTTGGTCTACCGCACCGACGCGAGGACGGCCGCCGCGGACGTCGACGGTGTCGAGTTCCGCGAGTCGGCCGGGGCGGTCAACGACTACCCGATCGTCGTGCTGAAGGACGCGGCCGACAAGCCGGCGGCAGAGGCATTCGTCAAGTACGTGCTGTCCGAACCGGGCCGTGCCGTGCTCACCGCAGCCGGATTCCAGGCCCCGTAACCGATGTCCCGGCTCGACACCACCGTGGCGCGCCCCGGCCGGACCGCGCCACGGCCACGGTCCCGGCACACGACCCGCATACCGCTGGCGCTGCTCCTGCCCGCCTCACTCGGACTGCTCTTCCTGGTCCTGCCACTCGCCGGTCTGCTCGCCCGCACCCCCTGGACCTCGCTGCCGCAACGGCTCACCGAGCCGGGCGTCCTCACCGCCCTGCGGCTGTCCCTCCAGACCGCCACCCTCGCGACGCTGCTCTGCCTGGTCCTCGGGGTGCCCCTGGCCTGGCTTCTCGCCCGGATCGAGTTTCCCGGCCGGCGGATCGTGCGCGCACTGGTCACCGTGCCCCTCGTCCTGCCACCGGTGGTCGGCGGCGTCGCCCTGCTGCTCGTCTTCGGCCGGCGCGGGCTGCTCGGGTCCTGGCTCGACTCGACGTTCGGCGTCACCCTGCCGTTCACCACCACGGGCGTGGTGCTCGCCGAGGCCTTCGTCGCCATGCCTTTCCTCATCATCGCGGTCGAAGGGGCGCTACGCGGCGCCGACAGCCGCTACGAAGAAGCCGCTGCCACTCTGGGCGCGAACCGGTGGACCACCTTCACACACGTCACCCTTCCGCTGGTTGCGCCCGGTGTCGCCGCGGGAGCCGTGCTGTGCTGGGCGCGCGCACTGGGGGAGTTCGGCGCCACCATCACCTTCGCCGGCAACTTCCCGGGGCGTACGCAGACGATGCCGATCGCCGTCTACCTCGCCCTGGAAACCGACCTGGAGGCCGCCATCGTGCTCAGCCTCATCCTGCTCACCGTCTCCGTGGCGATCCTGGCCAGCCTCCGCGACCGTTGGATCAGCGCACCATGACCACCGACGTCACGGTCCACCCGGCGGAACGGCACGTCAGCGGGCCGCTGCTCGACGCCCGGCTCGTCGTGGAGCGCGGGACCTTCCGGCTCGACCTGCCACTGACGATCAACCCGGGTGAGGTCGTCGCGCTGCTCGGCCCCAACGGAGCCGGAAAGAGCACCGCACTGCGGGCCCTCGCCGGGTTGCTGTCCCTGTCGGCAGGGCACCTCACCCTTGCCGGGCGCGAACTCGACAATCCGAGCCGCCGGACGTGGACGCCCACCGAGCAACGCCGGATCGGGGTGGTCTTCCAGGACTACCTTCTCTTCCCCCACCTCAGCGCGCTGGACAACATCGCGTTCGGCCCCCGCCGGCGCGGCGTGAATCGGCAGCAGGCACGGCGCCAGGCGGCCGACTGGCTGGAACGGATGGGGCTCGCCGAACACGCCCGCCGCAAACCCCGGCAACTCTCCGGCGGGCAGGCCCAGCGGATCGCCCTCGCCCGGGCCCTCGCGGTCGACCCGGCGCTGCTGCTGCTCGACGAACCGCTCGCCGCGCTCGACGCCCGTACCCGGCTCGACACCCGCGCCCAGCTCCAGCAGCACCTCGCCGCACATCGCGGCGCCACCCTGCTGGTCACGCACGACCCGCTCGACGCTCTCGTGCTCGCCGACCGGCTCGTCATCATCGAACACGGCCAGGTGATCCAGGAGGGCGACGCCGCCACGATCACCGCGCAACCGCGTACCGACTACGTGGCCCGCCTCGTCGGCCTCAACCTGTACCGAGGTCGCGCCAGCGGCCACACCGTCCTGCTCACCGACACATTCCGGCTGACCACCGCCGAACAGCACGACGGCGACGTCTTCGTGGCCTTCCCGCCATCAGCCGTCGCCCTGCACCCGAACCACCCCGACGGCAGCCCCCGCAACAGCTGGCCCGCCACCATCACCGGCATCCAGCCGAACGGCGACAACCTCCGAGTCCAACTGGCCGGCCCGATCGATCTCGCCGCCGACATCACCCCGCTCGCCGCCGCACAACTCCACCTCGTGCCCGGACAGCGCGTCTGGGCAGCGGTGAAAGCGACCGAGACCCGCGCGTACCCCGCCGCGCCGTCATAGCTGGGGTTCCCACGCTGACCGTCGGGCGCGCCAGCGCGCGCCCGACCCTCGGCGCTCGTCGTGATGGCAGCTCCGGGTCCGCCGGCACCGGCCGGCCAGGTCGGTGGCCCGGCGGCACAGAAGCCTGGGTAGCGTGCCTGTCATGAGTGAGGACACCTTCCGCTCGGTCGAGATCGAGCGCACCAGCTTGGGAAAGTACGTCGTCCGGAACGCCCGCGGCGGATCGTTGTCGATGGGCTCGGGCGAGGAGGGCAGCTTCACCCCGGTGGAACTGCTCCTGGCGGCCATCGGCGGCTGCACCTCGATCGACGTGGATCACATCACCAGCCGCCGCGCCGAGCCGACCCGGTTCGCCGTCAAGGTCACCGGCGACAAGATCCGGGACGAGAGCGGAAACCGGATGGAGAACCTCACCGTCGAGTTCACCGTGGCGTTCCCGGAGGGCGCGGACGGCGACAAGGCGCGCGAGGCGCTGCCCCGATCGCTGCAGCAGTCGCACGACCGGCTCTGCACCGTCTCCCGTACCGTCGAACTCGGCACCCCGGTTTCGATCGTCGAGGCGGCCGGCACCAGCAGCGACTGAGGTCTCCGGTCTCAGCCTGCATGCACGGGCCCGATCCGCGACCTCGGTGACGGGGCGGCGCCAGGGCCGCGAAGCGTGAAGCCGTCTCCGCCCTCGTTAGCCCAGACCGAGCCGGTGCAACGCGAGCGCTACGAACCCGCGTACCGATCGGTCCCAGCCGGCCACGTCGGCGTCGAAGTCCGAGCCTCGGGCGTCGGTGAGGACGTCGAGGGCCCGGTCGGGTAGCCGATCGCCGAGCCGGTACGCCAGCCCCACCGCCGCTGTGACCCGGACGACCGGCACGGCCCCGGACAGCAGCTCGCGGAGGCAGGCGTCGATCCGCTGCGAATTGACCGGGCAGTGGCCGAGGGTCAGGTTGGCGCTCGCCCGGGCCGCCGCCCGGAACTCCTCGTCCGAGACGGCGACGAGTCCGGTAAGCGCGGCCTCGTCGGGTGCGAACCAGGCGAGAAGCTCGGCGGCGTACGCGGCCAGCAGCGGGTCCGGGTCGGTGAGCCAGCGGACGTACCGGTCGGTGTGCTGGCCACCGGCCTGGAAGGCGTCGGCCTCCCAGCGAACCACCACGGCGTCGGCCAGTTCCGCGACCTCCTCGTGGTCGAACAGGTCCTCGGCCTCCAGATGCCGTTCCACCAGCACCGACTGCTCGTCCGTGACGCCTTCTGCGGCGGCGAAGGCCCGTTGCGGATCGAACGGCAGCTCGTCGTCGCGTCGGTCCCCGAGCACCACCAAACGCAGCAGGTCGACCACCGCCGCCCGGTCCGGGGTGGCCGGGTCGTCGGCGAGCGCCGCCAGGAACGGCACCACCTGGCAGCTCGCCCCCCACCGCGTGCCCTGGTGGTAGACGTTGCCGAACAGCTCGGACAACGCACCGCGCCGGACCGGCGCCTCCGCAGAGCGCAACGCCCGCAACTGGTCCGGTACGTCGACGGCCGGCCCGTACGCGTGGTGCAGCGACTCCCACGGGACCTCATCCAGCCCGGCCAACGGGTCGATCAACTGATCCATGCGCCGGTTCTACCAGGTGATTGCACTGCCATCGCGGCGGGCACCGTAGGGCGGGGTCGGCGACGACCGCTCCACGCGTCAGGCGGTGGACGCCAGCCCGAACAGTTCCCGGCACGAGTCGAGACCCTCGACGGTGACGGCGGGCCGGTCGCTCGCCGCCCAGTCCGGCCGGCCGAGCCGCAACCGCTGCGAGACCCGCACCTCATCGTGCAGCACGTCCCGGCTGATCCCATCCGGGCTGATAGCCCAGCCTCTTCGAGATCGCCAGCGGGGCGGGGTTGTCGGCGAAGGACTCGGTCACCGCGTACTCGGCGTCGAGCCCCGCGAACGCCAGATGCAGCATCGCCGCCCGCATCTCCCGCCCGATGCCCCGCCCGTGATGTTCCAGGCCGAGCCAGGACGCGCTCTTCACCTCACGGAGCACGGCGAAGTCACGGCCGGACATCTGCTGCACACCCACCGGCCGGTCGTGCTCGAAGACCGCCAGTTGCAGGCTCCAACTCTGTGGCGTCCACTCTCCGCGGGCCCGCCACTGCCACTGCACCACCCTGCGCGCCAACTCCCGTGGCGGCAGGTCCGTCCACGGGGTCAGGAAGGGCCGCTCATCGGGCCGGTGGACGCCGCGCGCGGCCAGTTCGGCCAGCTCGGCGAGCTCGTCGTCGGTCGGGAGCCGCAACTCCAGGCGGTCGGTCCGCACGCGTAGCCCAACCAGGGGCCAATGGTCGATCAGCACAACGCATTCTCGCGCCCGCCGTCCCAGCGTCGCACCCCGGTTACCGGCCGCCGTCCCGACACCGCACCCCGGTTACCGCCCGGCGTGCCATGCTGGCGCCCATGTCGAGCCATCCCTTCGCGCAGACGCCGGAACCGCCGTACGTCGCGGTCATCTTCACGTCGGTCCGCACCCCCGGCGACAACGGGTACGCCGTGATGTCCGCGTCGATGGACGCCCTGGCCCGCGAGCAGCCCGGATTCCTCGGCATCGAGTCGGCCCGTGAGGGCGTCGGGATCACCGTGTCGTACTGGGCGGACCACGCGGCGGCGCAGGGCTGGAAGCAGGTCGCCGCGCACATGGTCGCCCAGCGCCGAGGCCGCGACGTCTGGTACGCGGACTACCGCGTCCGGGTAGCCACAGTGGAGCGGGAATACGGCCCCGAATCCTCCTCGCTTGACGCCGAACACTGACGGGGACGGTCAAGCAGGCGGCGTCAGTGCTCAGTCGGGCCAGCCGGCCTTGTTGCTCACCGACCCGCGGGAGATCCCGGAACCGGTCTCCGGCCAACTGCCGAACCGCTCCTCGTGCAAATGCGCGAAGAGATAGCACAGCGACTCGCATTCGGCCTCCAGCACGGCCACGGCCGGATCGGCCTTGACCGCCTCGTAGAACTGCTCGCCGAGCGCCACGATGAACCCCCGGGCGTGGAGGAACCCGTCGTCCGAGCCGTCGGTCACCTCGTGGATGTCGGCCCGGTCGATGTCGTACAACTTCCGCTCGACCACCCGGTCGAGGTCGGTCAGCTCCGGGCTCGACAGGTCGGCGGCGAGGGCGCGAAGGTTGGCGAGGAACCGGTCGAGCCAGTCGTCGATGGCGTACAGCTCGTCGTCCTCGACGTCCGGGTCGCGGTCGAGCAACGCCCGGCGCAGCGCGGCCGGCTCGGGGCCGAGCAACGCCCACGCCGACTCGATCAGGGCCCAGAGGCGCGCTTCGTCGGCGGCGGTCGGCATCGCGCCGACAGGGTCAACGGTCGTGGTCACGGCGGCAATGTAGCCGTCGGTACCGACAGGAATCACAGGATCGCGTGCCGGTAGGCCGATGAGGCGCCGCCGGCGGCATTTCAGTCTGACTCGGTCAGCCCTCGTTCGAGGTCCTCCACCGTGTCGTAGAACTCGGTGAGCGGCCACGGGGGTGTTTCGGCCCCGCGTTTCCAGGTGAGGTGGACTCGAGCCCAGCGCGTAGGCGGAAGGTGGACGACGATGTGGTCGGAGGCCTCCGACCTGGCGACGACGACGATGGGCTGGCCGTGCAAGGGATGGTCGTCCGTGACCTCGGTGAGAAGTTCGGCGCGTAGCCCCTCACGTTGTTCGCGTTCGACGGAGCCGCCTTGGCGTAGGTCCCACCACGGCTCGGAGAAGGCGGGCTGTTCGTCCACGGGCTCATCGTCGCGTACCTCCTGGCGGTTCGGGTCTCCGACTCGAACCGGCTGCGCTCGGCCGGGGCCTGTCCGGCGGGATCATGCCGGACAGGCCCCGGGTCCCGATCGGGGCCTAGCTGTGGCGCTTGAGCGTGAAGGTGAAGTCGCCGGAGAGCTTGCCGCTCAACCGGACTGTCGAGACGAGTCTCCCCGCCGTGATCAGTCTTTCGACCTCCGTCCGCGAAAGACCGCAACCTTCTGCGATCAGTCGCACCGGCCGGACAGGGATCCGCGCCACGAAGCGGACCGAGACGTCGATCACCTCGCGGTCCAGGTGATCCGATCCGCCGGTGCCGAGGCGCCAGGCGTTGTCCCAGTCGAGGGCGATGCGGTTACGGCGCTGCAGGATCGGATCCTGGAGCAGCTCGGCCGTCAGGCCAGGGTCGTTGTCATGCAGTCGGTCCAGCAGCTCCGGTCGTATGGAGCGCACGTTCATCCGCTCCAGGATCGTGAGCTTCGCGGTTTCCCCGCAGCCGGTACAGAGGACGAGGAGCCAGGCGTCGAGGAGTTTGTGGTTGGCGTTGACGCGAAATTTGCCGCTTGCCCGGAAATGCTCGGACGCGCACGTATGGCAGCGGCGGCGAACGAGCGGCAGGCAGGTGGGTACGACCATCCAGTTGTTGAGCACAGAAGCACACCGGTTTCAGTGAGAAGTCCGCAGCAAGAAGGAGCGCGGCGCAGATGCGCGACGCGCGACAAATCAGCGCTCGGGAGGTCTCACAGGGTGTACAACGGCATGTCCTCGGCTAGACGACTCGATCCGGCAGCACGCTAGCGACGCACGGCGGCGCTGCGCCATCGACTTTTCGAGCCCCGGTGTCGATCTCGACTGTCAGCGTCGGGTGCGGTCGAGGTCTTCGCCGCTGTGTCGTGGTGTCGTCGCCCAGGATGGGCGCCAGGTGGGCGTGGGAGGCGGAGACAGGCGTCCTAAGTGGTCGGTGATCGCCCGGAGCCCCGGGTGCGGATTTTCTCGGCGCAGGATGAGCGAGAGCGGGTACGCGAGCGTCGGGTTCACGATCGGGATGCGGCGCAGGTCGTGGTTCGCCGGCCAGACGTACCGGTCGCGCGAGCCCACGAGGGTTGCCACGTCCGCGGAGTCCGCCAGGATGTCGAGGAGCACCTCGTTGCCGAAGTTCGGGCCCGCGGCGTCGATGCGGAGGTCGAAGTCGGTGGCGAGCTGATCGTAGAACTCCGCCCATTCGCTTCGCGGCGCGATCCCCGGCACCCAGATCCGGTGCCGGCGCAGCTGGGACGGTGTCAGCGTTCGTGCGGAGGCGAGCGGGTGCCGCGGGCCGACCAGAAGCTCCAGCGGGGAATCGAACGCGTGGATCATCTGCACGTCGCGCGGCAGGGTGGCCGGGTCGGTGACCGAGCGGAACGAGGCGTCGACGTCGCCCGCCTGGACGGCGGCGACCGCCACGCGCGGGTCGTTGACCCGGAGAGTCACCACGTCGAGGTCGATCTCCGGATGTGACCGCCAGTAGTCGTGCAGGACGACTGCCTGCGCGGAGCGCAGGCCGAGCACGTCGATCCGAAGGGCCCGTGAGCCCGGCTTGATCGCGGTGATGGCGCGATCGACGCCGGCGATGATGTTCCGGGCGTGCGGCAGGAAGGCTTGCCCGTCGAGGGTCAGTTCGACCCCTCGGGCGGTGCGGGTGAACAGGCGGACGTCGAGTTCGCGTTCGAGGCTCGCGATCCGCTTCGAGACGGCCTGTTGCGTCACGCCGAGTTCGTCGGCCGCGCGTTGCAACTGTCCGAGCTCGGCGGCGCGGACGAACGATCGCACCGCCTCGGTATCCATTGACCCAGCATAAGCACACACAACCGATGGTTGTGACTCGCCCGGAGCCGGTTGTTTGCTCCAGGCGCGGCGCGGCCGGTGTCATGCAGCGTCCCGAACGTCTGTTGTCGCGAGGGGGTCGCATGCGCGTGCGGTTGGGACGCGATTTCGATCGGCTGTGGTCGGCCTACGCCGTCAGTACCTACGGCACCTGGCTCGCCTTCGGCGCGTTCCCGCTGATCGCGGTCGACGTGCTGCACGCGCCGGCATTCGCCGTGTCGCTCCTGGAGGCGGTCGGGCTCGCCGTCGCCGCGGTCGTCGCGTACTCCCTCGGGCCGTGGGTCGAGCACCGGGCGAAGCGGCCGGTGATGATCGCGATGGACCTGGTCCGGTTCGTCGCGATGGCGAGTGTCCCGATCGCGTACGTGCTCGGCCTGCTCTCGTACGGTCAACTGCTGGTTGTGTCGGTCGTCTCCGGGGCCGCGAGCATCGCCTTCAGCGCCGCCTCCGGCGCGTACCTGAAGTATCTCGTCCGTGGCGATCACCTCCTCGTCGCGAGCGGAAGATTCGAGGGCACGAGCTGGGTGGCGACCGCGGCGGGCCCGCCCCTCGGTGGTGCGCTCGTCGGGTTGCTCGGCCCGGTCGCCACCGTCATGGCCGACGCCTTCAGCTACCTGCTCTCCGCGCTCGGGGTCCTCCGCATCCGTGGCGGCGACGTCGCGGCACCGCGCGACCTCGCCCCCGGGTTGCGCCGAGGCGACCTGCTCGGCGGCTGGCGGTTCATCGTCCGCGACCACGCCCTGAGGCGCCTGTTCCTCAACTCGATCCTGGTCGGCGGCCTGATCATGGCCACCGCCCCGCTCCTGGCCGTCCTCCTGCTGGGCCAGTACCACTTTCCGGCCTGGCAGTACGGTCTCGCCTTCGGCATCCCGGCACTCGGCGGGTTCGTGGGCGCCCGCCTCTCCGCGCGTCTCGTGACCCGCTACGGCCGGTACCGGATCATGGCCGTCTTCGGCTGGCTGCGGTCGCTCTTCCCACTCGGTCTCGCGTTCGTCCGTCCCGGCATCTCCGGGCTACTCACCGTGATCGTCGTCGAGGGTCTGCTGATCACCTGCATGGGCGTGTTCAACCCGATCTACGCGACGGAACGCCTGCAACGGACTCCTGCGAATTTCACCGCCCAGGTCCTGAGCACCTGGAGTGCCGCCGGCAAACTCCTGCAGGCCGCCCTGATGGTGGTCTGGGGCATTCTCGCCACGCTCACCAGCCCGCTGGCCGCGATCACCATGTCCGGCGTCCTCCTGCTCGCCACCCCGCTGCTGCTGCCCAACCGGAGACAGTTGTCCGCCCCCGATCCCGTCGGCTCGGCCGAAGTCGTCCGGGTCGCGTGACGCGCCGCAACGTCCCGCTCAGCCCGGCAGGGCGTCCTCGTCGAACGGCTCGTCACTCCACCGCCACCACGCCTCGTTGCCGTCGATGTGAAGGAGGAATTCGGCGACATCGCTACCGTCTGGGCATCGGAGCGTCACGGCGTTCCGGACTGCCTCGTACGCACGCTCCCATGACTCGACGTCCTCATCGATGCGATCAAGTAGCCGCAGTTCTTCCGCGAAGAGCGGCCTGACCTCGGCGAGTTCTTCCCTCGGGTCGACACGAGCGTTCAGCCACGGGAAGTCGCCGTCGATCACGACGAGGTCAGCGAGCACTCGGCCGTCGGTGCGCCGGTGCAACGTCCAGTTGCCGCCGTGATGATCAACCATGGGGGCGACCTTAGCTACTGCGGCAACTTCCGGGGTATCCGTGCTGGGCCGCAATAGTTGTGGCGGCGCTGAGGGGCAGGGCGAAGGATGGGCCCGTGGCCACCGAGAAGAAGCCGCGAATCATCCTGGTTGACGACTTGCGTTCGTTCGCCGATGGACGGAAGGCGCAGGTGGCGCGCACGAGCGCAGCCGGCATTGAGGCGTTGGAGAGCCGTCGCGGACAGCGGCTGGACGAGCTGTGGTTGGACCACGACCTCGGTGGGGACGACACGATCTGGCCGGTTGTCGAGGTGCTGGAGCGGGCCGCGTTCGAGGAGCAACCGTTCGATATCGGCGTGGTGTTCGTCCACTCGGCGAATCCTGCCGGAGCTGCGAGGGTCATGCAGGCGTTGCGCCGTTGGGGGTACCACGTACGTTCCGTGGCGGGATCGGCGCGGGTCGGCTATCGGGCCGGCGCCGGTTAGCGGCCGGTCGTCCATCGGCCCAGCGCGCGGGAGCCTCACGCGTCCCGGTTGTTCAGGACGATCGGCGTCGGCCGCTGCCGGACAGGTCCCCGAGTCTCCGCCCGGCAGCGGTGTTCAGCTCACCGACGTCGGCCTGCTTCCGGACCAGGTCCTGCGCCGCGCACGCCGGGTCCGCGGCAAGGCGTCATTCGTACATCAGGTGCGTCATCATTCCGGCGTCGGCGTGCGGCAGGTTGTGGCAGTGGTTGGCCCACACCCCGGGGTTGTCGGCGCGGAACGCCACCTCCCAGACCTCGCCGGGGCGTACGTCGAACGAGTCGAGCCACAGCGGGCTGCCGCTCGCCGGTTTACCGTCGCGGGAGAGCACCAGGACGTGATGGCCGTGCAGATGCCACGGGTGCACCACCAGTGACCGGTTGACGATGGTGAACTTGACGACGTCGTCGAGGCGTACGACCTGGGGCGGGATGTCGGGGTCGGCCGCGCCGTTGACGGTGTGGGCGTACCGGGGGAGCAGCCCGTGCAGGTCGAGGCCCCGATCGAGGACGAGGTCGAAGCTCTTGTCGAACCGGGAGAACGGGGCCGGGGAGCGGGCGCCGTAGCTGAGCGGATCCAGCACGGGCCATCCGCCGGTCGCCGTCGACACCGGTCCGGTCGAGTAGACCGCCCGGCCGTCGACGAACAGCGCCACCGGGGTGGCGGGCGCGGTGAACACCAGGTCGTAGCGGCCCCCGGCCGGGATCAGCACGGCGGTGTCCACGAGCGGCGTCGGTCCGTGCAGGTCGTACCCGTCGATCGCGGCGACCCGGAACGAGGTGCCGGCCAGGGCGTACCGGTGCGTGGTGCTGTCGGTGTTGATCAGCCGCAGCCGAACCGGCGTGCCCGCCTCGATCGGCTCCGTCGTCGGCACGGGCAGCGGGAGACCCGCCAGCGTGTGCACGGGCACCGTGACGTCGACACCGGTCGCCGGTGCCGGGCGTACCACCAGGACGCCGTAGAGCCCCATCCGCACGCCGACGTCGGACACCGAATGCGTGTGGTACCAGTACGTGCCGACCTGGTCGGCGGTGAACCGGTAGACGAACTCCTGACCGGGCAGCACCGCCTCCTGGGTGATGCCGGGCACCCCGTCCTGGCTGTTCGGCACGTCGTACCCGTGCCAGTGCAGGGTCACACCCCGCTCGATGTCCCGGTTGCGCAGGGTCACCTCAAGGACGTCGCCGACGGTGGCGGTCAGCTCCGGCCCGGGAACCTGCCCGTTGAACGCCCACGCCGCGACGGCACGGCCGCTCACGTTCACCGTGGCGGTCCCGGCCGTCAGGGTGACCCGCCGGGTCGGTTCGCCCACGGTCCGGGTGTCCCGATAGTCGTGATCGTGGGGTACGCCGGAAGCCGGGTTCGGGGCGACGGCGAGCCCGGTCCCGGTCACCAGCGCCGCGACCCCCACCGCGAGGACCGTGCGGGACACCGTGCCCGACGGACGCGGACCCAGAACGCGCCAGGTAACCGCGGTCGCCGCGGCGACTGCGGCGACGGCGAGCAGTCCCGCGCCTGCCGACGCCGGGTAGCCGTGCAGGACCGTCACGAGCAGGGCGCTGCTCTCGGCGTACCCGGCGAAGAGGAGCGGGACCGCGACGGCCCGGATGTCGCTCGGGGCCCGCAGCAGCCGCGGCCCGGCGACGACCACCGCCGCGAGCGACAGCGGGGCGGCGATGAGGACCTTTTCCGCGGCGAACCACCAGCCGGCGCGGGCCAGCGCGACGATGGTGATCGCCCGGGCGAGGCTGGCGACCAGCGCGAAGGTGGCGAGTCCCAGCGCGAGCGGGCGCCGCCGGGCGGCCGCAGTGGCGCCGCCGCCCAGCCACCCGGCGGCGGCGAGGACCGCGATGACCAGGTCGGCCGCGATCAGCGAGCCGCTGGTCATGCCGGCTCCCCTTCCCGGACGGGCACGCTCTCGGGGACGGCCGGGGCCGGGTTGGCCAGCTCGCGCGCTCCCCGGTGGACGCCTACCACCACGTGTACGGCGACGATTCCGTTGACCGCGTGCAGCCCGGCGATGGTCAGGCCGACCGGGGTGCTGGCGCCCGCGGCGTCGGTGAAGGCGTTCGCGAACATGGCGAGCAGCGCCTGCAGGACGACGAGGCCGAGCGGCAGGACCGCCAGTCCGATGAGTCGGCCCGGCGCCTTCGCGAGCACGGCGAGCAGGATGGTGAGCAGGGTGAGCACGGGGATGACCGCCATCCCGTTGAGGCTGTGCAGGCTGTACGCGCCGTCATTCGCAGGTTTCGTGAACGCGCCCACGGCGGCGAAGACGAACTGCAGGGCGAACGCGACGAGCAGCAGCATGCTGACGACGACCAGGGCCTTGCGCATTTGTTGACCTCCTAGAGCTGAGCCGGGGACAGGGTCTGGGCGACGTGGTCGGTGGCCGTGATCGCGCCGTAGGCGACCAGCCGCACGAGGTCGGCGTCGTCCGGATGGGACAGCCGCCAGAGGGCGACGTCGCCCTCACGGATCGCGTTGGGTGCGAACGCGGCCAGCAGGGCGATCCGCGTCCCCACGCGGTCCGTGCCGGGCAGGTCCCGGATCAGGTCGGCGGCCCACTCCGCGGGCCGGGCCGGGTGCCGCCCGTCCTTTCATCGCACGGTGGCCGTGACGGTCCGGCGTGCCAGCTCGCCCAGCAGGTCCCCGCCTCGCGTGGCGGCGTTCCGCAGCGACGCGTACGCGACGCCGACGGGGCCGTCCCCGGCCCAGGCCGGTGCCACCGTCGTAGCGGTGCCGAGCAGCGGGAGGCTGCGGCCGGGCTCCTTCGGCTCCCGCGCCGTCCTGGCGTAGAGCCGGCCCCCGACCGATCGCACCATCGGGGAACGTTGCAGGCCGCCGGGGAGCAGATCCGGGTCGAGCAGCGCCGAGACGATCCGGTTGATGAAGTGGAAGGCGAGCGCCGTGCCGGTGACTTCGGGGCGGTACGGGCTGGCCCAGTCGGCGGCTTCGGGGGTGCGGCTGGCCTCGGCCCAGGCGGCGAGCGCGGCGTGCCTCGGCTCGGGTGGTGTTCCGCCCCGGGCGACGACCTCGGCCAGCTCGTGCTCGCCGAGCGCGTGCAGCAGCATCACGTGGGCGTCGACGCAGAACCGGCAGCGGTTGGCCCGCGACACCACCGACGCGACGAGCTCGCGGTCGACCCGGGACGTGTCCCCGGCGAGCAGGGTCTCGCGCATCAGCGCCCACGTCGCGGCCATCACCTCCGGCACGGCGGACAGCGCCTGGAAGGTGGGCACCGGCCCGAGGAACTCGTCGCGCAGCTGCCGGTAGACCTCCGCGGTGAGACCGGTCGCCGCCTTCGCCGGTACCGGCGTGAAGAAGCGGTATGTCATGGGCTCGATGCTCGTCTCGGCGGGCCGGGAAAACGTCGTGCCGCCGCAGGCACTTGCCCGGCCGCCGGTACCGCGTCCGCAGTACGCCGCAGCTACCACGAACGTGGGATGTTTCCTGGCGGCGGGCGTTCTACAGTGCGCTCATGCGTCGCGACCTGCCGTACATCCTCAGTGGCCTCGCCCTCGGTGTGCTCCTGCTCGGCAACTCCGTGCTCGCGCCGGACGCCGGGCCGGTGCACGCGGTCGACGTCGTCCTGATCCTGGCCATGGCGGCGGCCCTGGCGGTGTGCCGGCGGTACCCGGTGGTGGCGTTGTTCGCGGTGACGGCCGCCATGCTGGCCCTCCACGCCCGGGTGCACCCCGGGGTCTCCGCCGCGTTTCCCGTCCTCGGCGCGGTCTACGTCGCCGCCTGGCAGGGACACCGGCTGACCTCCGCCCTGGCAAGCGTCGTCTTCCTCGTCGGCTTCCTGGCCCGCGACATCTCGGTCGCGCCCGCCGATCGGCCCGCCCAGCTGATCGCCGAGCGGACCTCGCTGCTGTTGGGCTGGTTCGTGGCGGCCAACATCGCCGGGCTCGTGGCGCGCCACCGCCGGGCGTACCTGGAACAGGTCGAGCAGCGGGCGATCGAGGCCGAACGGACCCGTGAGGAGATGGCGTTGCGCCGCGCCGGGGAGGAGCGGCTGCGCATCGCCCGGGACCTGCACGACTCGCTGACCCACAACATCTCCGTGATCAAGGTGCAGGCCGGGATCGCCGTGCACCTGGCCCGCAAACACGGCGAGGAACCGCCGGCCGCGCTGCTGGCGATCCAGGAGGCCAGCGGTGCCGCCATGCGGGAACTGCGCGGGACGTTGGACGTCCTGCGCGCACCCTCCGACGGCAACGGCGTCGGATTGGCCCGGCTGGGTGAACTCGCCGAGCGGACCCGGGCATCCGGGGTACCCGTGCAGTTGACCGTCACCGGTCAGCCCCGGAACCTGCCCGCCGAGGTCGACCAGGCCGGCTACCGCATCGTCCAGGAGGCCCTCACCAATGTGGCCCGCCACGCCGGCACCGCCACCGCCGAGATCCACATCGAGTACGCCTCGGCGCAGCTGACCGTCTCGGTGACCGATGACGGCCAGGCCACACCGGCCCGGCCGGTGTCACCGGGGGTGGGCCTGCGTGGCATGCGGGAACGGGTCATCGACCTGGGCGGCACGCTGCACACGGCCGCCCGCGACGACGGCGGGTTCGCGGTACGGGCCACCATCCCGCTGGACGCCCCGGCATGACCGGGCGTTGGCGTGCGGTCCGTGCGGTCCGGTCGGCTCGGACCGCCACGGATCCTGTCGGCTTCGCTCCGCAAGGGGAGCCCGCATGATCCGGGTGCTGCTCGCCGACGACCAGGCGCTGATGCGGGCCGGATTCCGGGCGTTGCTCGACGCCGAGGACGACCTGGAGGTGGTCGGTGAGGCCAGCGACGGCGCTTCGGCGGTCCAACTGTCGCGACGCCTGCGGCCCGACGTCGTGCTGATGGACGTGCAGATGCCGGGAACCGACGGCATCGAAGCCACCCGGCGTATCGCCGTCGATCCCGAACTCGCCGCGGTCCGCGTGCTGATCCTCACCAACTACGGGCTCGACTCCTACGTGTTCGCCGCGCTCCGCGCGGGCGCCAGCGGGTTCCTGCTCAAGGACGCCGATCCCGCCGACCTGCTTCAGGCGGTCGCCGTGGTGGCTCGCGGTGACGCGCTGCTCGCCCCGGCGGTGACCCGTACCCTCGTCAGAGAGTTCGTCGCCGGCCCGCCGCCGGCCGACCCGACGGCCGGACGCGGCGTGCTGACCGCCCGCGAGCAGGAGATCGTCGAGCTGGTCGCCCGTGGGCTGAGCAACGACGAGATCGCCGAACGCATGGTGATCAGCCCGTTGACCGCGAAGACACACGTCAACCGGGCGATGACGAAACTGCACTGCCGCGACCGTGCGCAGCTGGTCGTCTGGGCGTACGAGTCGGGCCTGATCACGCCGCGTCGCCGGTGACGACAGATCGTCCTGTGGGGACCAAGGCGGTGGGGCGGCAAGGTCCTGCCCCGCTGCCCGGCGTTCCCCCCGCGCCACCGTGATGCGACGGTGCCGGGCGACGGGATCGACTGATCCACAACACGGAGCGTCGATGGCCACTCCGCACGTCGCGGGCGCCGCCGCGCTGCTGGCCGCCGAACACCCGGACTTCACCGGACAGCAGCTCAAGGAAGCTCTGATGAGCGCCACCAAGCCGACCGTGGGGGTCACCCCGTTCCAGGGCGGCAACCGCCGGCTGGACCTCGCCGCGGCCACGGCCGCCACCGTCTTCGCCACCGCCAGCGCCGACTTCGGGTACCCGGACTGGCCCAACCGCCCAAGAAGGCCCGGTCGAGCGGGAGGTCCGCTACCGGAATGCGGGCCGGTGCTCTGGCCTTCAGGCCGGGGGTGAAGGCCCGCGCGGGGAGGGCCGCGAGGCCCGGGCAGTGCCTTAACCGGGATGGTTCTGTTGCTCGATGTACTGTTTTACGGCGTTCAGTGGTGCGCCGCCGGCGGAGCCTGCGAAGTACGAGCCTGACCATAGTTTGTTGGCCCGGTAGTAGTGGCGCGCGAGGTCGGGGAACTCCTGCCGTAGGCGGCGCGAGGAGACGCCTTTGAGGCTGTTGACCAGCCGGGCGACGGCGACTTTGGGCGGGTAGTTGACCAGCAGGTGCACGTGGTTGTTCTCGCCGTTGAACTCGACCAGCTGAGTTTCGAAGTCGGCGCACACGTCCCGCATGATCGCCTCCATTCGGGTCAGGTGCCGGTCGGTGAACACGTGGTGCCGGAGCTTCGTGACGAAGACCAAGTGGACGTGCATCGCGAAAACGCAGTGTCCGCCGGTGCGTATGTCTTGAAGTTCAGCCATAGACCAACATGATACTGTGGCGATCGTGCAGCTCCGTTACAACTACCGGGTCTACCCGGACACCGCCCAGCGCACCGCGCTGGCGCAGGCGTTCGGGTGCGCCCGCGTGGTGTTCAACGACGGGCTGCGTCTGCGTCAGCAGGCACGCGAGGCGGGTGAGAAGTACGTCTCGGACGCGGAGTTGTCCAAGCGGGTCATCACGCAGGCCAAGACGACCCCGCAACGGGCGTGGCTGGGTGAGGTGTCCTCAGTCGTGTTGCAGCAGGCCCTCGCGGATCTGAACACCGCGTACCGCAACTTCTTCGCCTCGGTCTCGGGCAAGCGCAAGGGGCGCAAGGTCGCCCCGCCCCGGTTCCGGTCGCGCAGGGACAACCGGCAGGCCATCCGCTTCACCAGGAACGCCCGGTTCAAGGTCCTCGACAACGGCCGTCTGCGTGTGCCGAAGGTCGGCGACCTGAACGTGCGATGGTCCCGATCTTTGCCGTCGGACCCGTCGTCCGTGGCGATCATCAAGGACGCGGCCGGCAGGTACTTCGCCTCGTTCGTCGTCCAGATCACGGACCAGGCGCTGCCCGAGTCGGACTCGGAGGTCGGCATCGACCTGGGGCTGACGCACTTCGCGGTGCTCTCGGACGGCACGAAGATCACGGCGCCGAAGTTCCTGCGTCGCGCCGCGCGCAAGCTCAAGCGGTTGCAGCAGGCCCTCGCGCGCAAGCAGAAGGGCTCGAACAGGCGCAAGAAGGCCGTCGTGAAGGTCGCTTGCGCCCATGCGCGGGTGGCTGACGCCCGGCGGGACTGGCAGCACAAGCTCTCGACACGGATCATCCGCGACAGCCAAGCGGTGTACGTCGAGGATCTGTGCGTTGCCGGTCTCGGCCGGACCCGGCTCGCCAAATCGGTGCACGACGCCGGGTGGGCCAGCTTCACCGCGATGCTGGAGTACAAGGCGGCACGTTACGGGCGCACGTTCGCCCGGGTGCACCGGTTCTTCCCATCCACCCGGATGTGCTCGGCATGCGGCCGCATCAGCGAGAAGATGACGCTCAACGTCCGGTCGTGGGACTGTCCCTGTGGAGTAGCCCACGACCGGGACGTCAACGCCGCCATTAACGTGTTGGCCGCCGGGCAGGCGGACAACTCAAACGACCGTGGAGCGCACGTAAGACCGGCATCCGTGCCGGCAGCGCGCAGAGAAGCGGTAACCCACCCAGACGCCGCGTGTTCCACACGCAGCGTGGAGGGAATCTCCGTCCTTTAGGGCGGAGAGGATGTCAAACCAACCTCGCCGGCAACGCCTCCGTCACCCTCGACCTCGCCGCGACCGTCGCCGGTGTCACCGAGGACCTGTTCACCCTGTCGGCCAGGCAGATCACCGTCCCGGCACACGGTGTCGCTTCGGTGACCGTGTCCACGCAGTTCGACCGGGTGCCGGCCGACCAGCCGTTCTCCGGCTTCCTCACCGCGACCGACAGCACCGGCGCGGTCCGCGCCCGCACCTCGCTGGCCGTCGGCCGGGAGGGCGTACGCCACCGCCTCACCCTCCAGGCCAAGGACCGCAGCGGCAAGCCGACCGGCGGTGATCTCGTCCTGCTCGGGCAGGACAACACCGTCCTGGAGCGGCAGATCGACCAGACCGGCAGCCTGGAGCTGCGGCTTCGGCCGGGCACCTACGCGGCGTGGCTCAAGACCGACCTCGAGGGCGTCAACGGGCCCCACTCGCGCGGGTTCGGCCTGCTGCCGGTGCCCGAGATCACGCTCGACCAGGACCGCACCGTCGTCTTCGACGCCACCAAGGCACACCGGGTCACGGTGGACACCCCGCAACCCTCGACCGTGGACGGTTCCCGCTTCGAGGTGTTCCGCGACTTCGGCGGCAACCCGTGGATCTCCGCGTGGTACCCGGACGCCGAGTACGACAGCGTCTGGATGCTGCCCACCGACCAGAAGGTCACGAAGGGCCAGTTCTTCCTCAACAGCCGGTGGCGGCTGGCGCAGCCGGCGCTGACGGTGACCGCCGGCGGTCGCGCCTACGACGACCTGCGAGTGCGTCATGCCGCGACGCCGCTGCCCCGGGGCGGGCACCACCTCGACACCGTGTTCGCCGGTGACGGCGGCAGCGACGGGTACGCCGAGCTGAACGCGCGGGGCAAGGCCGTCGTGGTGCGCCGCAACGACTCCGTACCCCTGGCGGAGCAGGCCGCCGCGGCGGCGTCCGCCGGTGCCCGTCTGCTGCTCGTGGTGAACGACGGTGCCGGGCGCCTCACCCCGTGGCCGGGCTCGGTGTGGGTACCGCAGGACCCGCCGCCGGTCACCGTGGCCACCCTCACCCGGGACGAGGGCGAACAGCTGATCGCCCGGATCGGGCGCGACCGGCGGGTCCGGCTCGACGTCACCTCCCGCCCGGACACCGAGTACGTCTACGACCTGGACCACGACTACGCCGGTGCCGTTCCGGCCGACCTCGTCTACCGGGTCGGCGCGCGTGACCTGGCCCGGGTCGACATGTCCCTGCGGAACTGGCGTCCCGGGCGGGCGTTGGAGGCGCGGTCCAGCATCGCCGCATCGGGATCGTCCACCGGCATCGACTTCCACGAGGTCCCCGCGCGTGGCGAGCGCACCGACTGGGTCACCGCCGGCACGCAGTGGACCACGAACGTCACGATCCCTGACGAGCAGAACCAGCAGGCGGCACCGACCGCCTACCGGGCCGGCTCGGTGCAGGAAGAGCGCTGGTTCGGTCCCGTGCAGCGGCCCCGCCTGCTCACGACCTACACCGTCTTCCGGGAGGACGGCGACGGGATCACCGCGGTCATCCCCGGCTGGGGCGACTCGGGTACCGCACACGAGGGTTACACCTCCGGCAACTTTGCCGTCGACAACGTCCTGCGGCTCTATCAGGGCGACACGCTCGTCGGCGAGACCGACCGGTACCGGCCGATGTTGAGCAGCGCCAAGCTCAGCCGGGAGCCGCTGCCGTACCGGCTCGTGTCCGAGAACCGGCGGGACGCCTGGGGCGGGCCGTACTCCACCGCCACCCGGACGGAGTGGGGCTTCACCTCCGGCGCGGTCAGCTCGGTGTGGAACCCGTCCCTGATCCAGCTCGACTACGCCGTCGACACCGACGTGGACGGGAAGGCGAAACGCAACGCCGACCTCACCGTCACCGCACTGCACCTGCCGACGGCGACCGAGGCGTCCGCCATCGGTACGGTGACGGTCGACCTGTCGTACGACGACGGGGCCACCTGGCACCACGCCAAGCTGCAGCGCAGCGGCGACGGCTGGCGCGCCCGGCTCGACGCGCCGCGCAACGCGCGGTTCGTCACGCTGCGGGCCACCGCCCGGGACGCGCGAGGTAACAGCGTCGACCAGAGCATCACCCGGGCCTTCGGCCTGCGGTGACGGCGCGGAGGACGGGGACCGGTCGGTCCCCGTCCTCCCCGCGTCGGGTCCGCCGGCGCGTACGGTCCGGGCCGGGACCGCGGGCGGGTGGGCCCGCTCTGCCGACGGCCGTAGCCGAGGTCAGGGTCGCTGGCCCGCCTCATCCACGACGGCGACCTGCACCGTGGCCTCGGTCTCGGCCATGCCGAGGAAGGCGTAGGTGCTCGCGTCGAAGACGAGCACGCCGCTCTTCCCCTCCGACGACCAGGTGATGCCGATGCCCGGCCTCCCCGCGCCGTCCTTCACGTCCGGCACCGCCCGGAGCCCCGGGATCTTGGCCGCAGCCTGGTAGAGCGCGGCCCGCGCCTGGGGTCGAAGGTACTTCCTCGCGATCAGCTCATAGACGTCCTTGCCCATGGCGTTCGGATCGCCCGACTCGCCGCTGTGGTTGTCGTTCAGGTAGCCGAGCATCGCGTCAGGGTCGGTCGGCAGGTCAGGCAGGTACGCCGGCGCCGGCGTGCACGGCTCGGTCTGCTCCGGGTCCATCCGGCCGCCCTTCGTCGTGGCGGCCCGGCCGTCACGACAGCCGGGGATGGGGAAGCTTTCCAGGTCGTCGGCGGGGGTCTCCCGGCCCAGCCCGTCGCGGGTTCCGTCCACCGACAGCCAGGTCTCCTGGGTCGAGCCACCGGACCGGGTCTTCGTGTAGATGAACTGGTCCGGGCGCGGCTCGACGTCCGGAAGCCTCAGCGCCGCAGTCGCCGCGTTGTTCAGGACCTGGGCCGCCTCCGCATTGGCCGCCGGGACCTGGCCACCGATCTTGTCTGGGGCCAGGACGAGCACGGCAGCGATGGCGGCGGCGACGCCGGCCGTCGCCCAGCCGGCCACCATGAGACGTCGTACCGGGCGGCGGTGTCGCACCGAGCGTCGTGAGCGTTCCCCGTCGATCCGCTCCGCATCCATCGCGGCGGTGAGCCGGGCGCGGGCGGGCGCGAGCCCGTCGGACTCCAGGAGAGGCGTGTCTCGCCTCAGCTCCTGGACCAGTTGCAGGTCATCCATTGCTGGGACTCTCCTCGGATACCGTGCTGGGGTTGGTCTCGCCCAGCGCATTACGTACCTTCTTGCGTGCTCGGTTCAGCCGGGACCGGACGGTGCCGACCGGAATCGCCAGGGCCGCCGCCACCTCCTCGTAGGTCAGCTCCTCCCACGCGATCAGGAGCAGCACGTCGCGGTCGCCGGGGGACAACTCGGCCAGCGCCTCGGCCAGCAGCCGGTGAAGTGCCTGGGCCGTCACGTCGGCGGCGACCTGGTCGGCGTGGGACGCCTCGTCCCGTTCCACGCTGAGCACTCGCCGGAGGCGGTACTCGCGCAACTCGTCCCGCCGCTGCTGGCCGACGAGGTTGGTGGCGATCCCGTACAGCCAGGGCCGGGCGTCGCGGCGCTGCGGGTCGTACTGCTGCCGTTTGCGGAACGCGACCAGGAACGTCTCGGCCACGAGATCGTCGGCGACCGCCCGGCCCAGCCGTCGGGCCAGGTACCGGTGGATATAGGGAGCGTGCCTGTCGAAGATGGCGGCGAATTGTTCGGGCTCCAGCGCGGACTTCCCGATGATTGTCGCGTCGTCCTCCGCTTCGGCGACGACCCTGCCGTGGGATGTTCGATTCATACGCGGCCTTTCCTGGGCGCGGAGAGGGTTCACGCTGTTATCAGCAGAACGCCGGCGGAGGGTTCACGGTGAACCGAACCGGTTACCCGGTCGGTCTGGTCGGCGTCCCGAGCCGGGCGTGGGTGTGCGCGATTCCACGCAGGGGGTCTGCCCGCAGTCGGGCGGGTAGCATCGCGCCGGTGGGCTCCATGGCGATCGGCCGTATCCGCGCTGATGGCTGCCCGACACGCGGGGGAGCGACCCCGTGAGCTGCCGCGAGCCGGCCGGGCGCCCGGACGTGGGTGAGCTCGCCCCGCGAGCGCGGCGGTCGACGCAGCCGACGGTGCCCGTCCGGGCCGAGCAGGCCCGAGGAGTCTCCCACCGGCAACGGTGGGTGGTGGAGACGTTGGCGATCGACCCCGATGACCAGGTGCTGGAGATCGGCTGCGGCCGGGGAACGGCGGTCTTTCTGGTCGCGGACCGGCTCACGAGCGGGCGGATCGTCGCCATCGACCGCTCGGCGACGATGGTCCGGCTCGCGGCTCAGCGCAACGAGATCCACATCAGCTCCGGCCGCGCCGAGATCCGACGGGCGGAGTTGGAGTCGGTCGACTTCCCGCCCGGCCACTTCACCAAGATCTTCGCGGTCAACGTCAGCCTGTTCTGGCTGGGTGCCGCGACGCCGCAGATGGATCGTTTGCGGCACCTGCTCGCCCCGCAGGGCCGGCTCTACGTGTTCGGCGAGCGGCCGACCGCCGCGAACGTCTCCGCCACCGAGCAGCTGCTCGCCACGCACGGCTTCGCCACGACCACCACGATCGAGCCCGCCGGGCAGGGGCGGGTGCTCAGCTGTGTCACGGGCACGCTGACGCGGTGAAGCCGCCGGCCCGCCCCGGAGCGCCGCCGGCTCGCCTCGGAGCGCCGCCAGACGATGGCGGAACCGGGGCGGCCGACCGGCCGGCCACTGGGCCGGCCGGCCAACTCGGAACAGCGCGGGTCAGGCCCCGGTGCGGGGCGCGGGCACGTGCGGGGCGGCCCGGCGCAGGTGCTCCAGCACGACCGGGTCGATGCGCCCCGGAACCAGCCGCTCCTCCAGGTTCTCCATCCCGGCCCACGAGGCCAGCGCCTCCTCCGGATCGCCGACCGGGTGACCGAGCGCGGCCAGCAACGCGCCGACCTCGGCGGCCACCGCGCCGCTGAGGTCGAGTAGGGTCGCCGGGTCAGGCCGGGTGAACAGCAGGGTGTGCACCGCGAGCAGCCGGTCGAGCTCGGTCACCGGATCGGGGTGGTCGTCGACCCGCAGATCCACCACGATGTCACTGTTGCCGCCGTACCCGCCGCCGGCCCGCACCACGAGCAGCCCGGCGCTCTGCCGGCCACGCCGGTCACCCCCGGCACCGTCACCCGCGCGCAACGCGGCGACCAGCCGCTCCGCGAACCCCAGCGCCGAACCGCCCAGCCAGGCGTCCCGCATCGCATCGATGACCTGCGGACCGGCGAGGATGTTCCCCTGCGCGGCCCAGCCGTCCCCGGCCTGACCGCCGGCCCAGTCGTGGCACTTCGCGCCGGTGAACGTGGCCCCCGGGCCGGTCGCGGCCACCACCCCGAGCTGGCGATGGTCCCGCTCGGCGTCCGCGGCGACCAGACCGGCCACCACGTCGGCGGCGGCCACCCCGGTGCGCAGCATGGTCAGCCCCTGCGGGCGGTAGGCGAGGTTGGCGCTGGCCTGCGTGGCCAGCGCGCCGACGTCGGCCTCGGCGGCCGGGACGAGCGCGCCGGCGGCGAGGAACTTGCTGGCCACGGCGACACCGTGCAGCTGGCCGTCATCGGAACGGGCGACGATCGAGAAGGTCACCCGCAGAGACTAACGCGCCGCGCCGGACCTGCCATCGGCGTACGCGGATGGATCTCGGATCTTGCTCCGGCGCCCGGTTACCGGGCAGTATCGACCGATGACGAAGCGATGGGGCATGACGGTACCGTTGACCGGAGTTCCGCTCGCCGACCACGCCGCGGTCTACGCGGCCCTCGAACGGGCCGGCTTCACCGACGTCTGGTCCTCCGAGGTGGCGGGGACCGACGCGTTCACCCCGCTGACACTCGCCGCCGTCTGGCAGCCCCGCCTGCGGCTGGGCACCGCCGTGGTGCCCACCTTCACCAGAGGCCCCGGGCTGCTCGCGATGAGCGCCGCCGCGCTCGCCGAACTCGCGCCCGGCCGCCTCGCCCTCGGTATCGGATCCTCCTCACCGGTGGTCGTGCAGGACTGGAACGCGGTGCCGTTCACCGAGCCGTACCGGCGCACCCGGGACGTGCTGCGCTTCCTGCGCGCCGCGCTGGCCGGCCAGACGGTGGACGGCGCCTTCGACACCTTCACCGTGCGCCGGTTCACCCTGGAACGTCCACCCGCCGTACCACCGCGGCTCGTGCTGGCCGCGCTGCGTCCCGGCATGCTCCGGCTGGCCGGCGCGGAAGCCGACGGGGTGATCCTCAACTGGCTGGCCGCCGACGACGTGCCCCGTGCCCTGGCCGAGCTGGGCTCGCCCCGGCCGGGTTTCGAGGTCACCGCCCGGATCTTCGTCTGCCCCACCGAGGACGCTGACCACGCCCGCAAGATCGGCCGCCGGCTGACCACCAGCTATCTCACCGTCCCCGCGTACGCCGCGTTCCACCGCTGGCTCGGACGGGAGGACGTACTCGGGCCAATGTGGAAGGCCTGGGCGGACGGCGACCGGCGCGGCGCGCTGGCCGCGGTGCCGGACGAACTGGTCGACGCGCTCGTGCTGCACGGCTCTCCCGAGCAGGTCCGCCAGCAGGTGCAGCGGTACGTCGACGCCGGCGTCGACGTGCCCGTACTCGCGGTGCTGCCGACGCCCGAACTGGCGTCCGGTGGGCCGGCGGCGCTGGCCGAGCTCATCGCCCGGCTCGGCCCGGCAGCGCTCGCGCCCCCGGCCTCCGCCCCAGCGGAGGCGGCCGGCGCGGCAGCGCCCGCTCCCTCGTCGTCCGGCGCCCCAGCCGAGGCCGTCGGCCCGGCCGATGGTCCGGTCGTGATTGCCGGTCCGACGTCCGCATCGACCTCGATGTCCGGCTCGGGTTCCCGGTCCGGCGCGGGAGAGGAGAGCTAGATGAACCTGACCGACCGGATCGTGATGATCACCGGCGCGGCAGGTGGCATCGGCGCCGCGCTGGCCCGCCGGTTCACCGCCGAAGGAGCAGCCGCCGTCGTCCTGGCCGACGTGAACTCCGAAGCCGTTCGCGCGGTCGCCGACAGCATCGGCCCGACCGCGCACCCCGTGGCCGTCGACGTCACCGACGAGGAGCAGATACGCGCACTGGTCGCCGACACCGAGCAGCGGTACGGCCGGATCGACCTGTTCTGCGCGAACGCGGGCATCACCACCGGTGGCGGGATCGAGATCGACGATGCCGGGTGGGACCGGGCCTGGCGGGTGAACGTGCTCGCGCACGTCTACTCGGCCCGGGCGGTGCTGCCGGGAATGCTCGCCCAGGGCGGCGGTCACCTGCTGCACACCTGCTCGGCGGCGGGCGTTCTGACCGCGGTCGGCGACGCCCCGTACACCGCGACGAAGCACGCGGCGCTGGGTTTCGCCGAGTGGCTGTCGGTCACCTACCGGGACCGGGGGATCCGGGTGAGCGCGCTCTGCCCGCAGGGAGTGGACACCCCGATGCTCGCCGACGGGCTGGCCGCCGGTCACCTGGGCGCGCGGGTCGTGGCCGCCTCCGGCGCGGTGCTCACCCCCGACCAGGTCGCCGACGCCGCCGTTGCCGGGCTGGCCGAGGAGCGTTTCCTGATCCTCCCGCACCCCGAGGTCGCCGCGTACGCCCGCCGCCGCGCCGAGGACCCGGACGGCTGGCAGGCCGGCCTACGCAAGCTCGTCCGCCGCCTCACGGCCTGACCCGTCCGCGATGCCCTCAGCGGCAGGAGGGCCGTTCGCACCTTGATCGGACCGTCAAGCAGCAGTGGTCGGGAACGGCCACCCGATGACCCGGTCGGCGGTGACACCTCGGAGGTTGGCACCGTCCCAGCGGACCCCGGTGACGTCCGTGCGCCCGTATTCCGGGTCGTGCGTCAGAACGTAGCTGAACTTCGCGTAGGACAGATCCGTGTCACGCAGATCGGCGTCTCTCAGGTCGCAGCCGGCGAAGTGAGCGCCTCGCAGGGAGGCACCGCGAAGGTCGGCGCCGCGGAAGTCACACAACTTGAAGGAGTGCCGATCCAGGTTGCGATGCCGAAGATCGCGGTCCACGAACGACTGCCGAGTCGCGCCAGGCAGGATGCTCATCCGCGAACCGTAGTCCGCTCGTTCGTTGCCGAGCCACCGGCTTTCTGCGCGTTCGACGCTCGGCGCGCAATGTTGGTTGACTAGCGGCATGGGGGAGAGGCGCGACGACTTGTCAGCGCGGCTGGCGCGGGTGGCGTCGAAGTTGACGGCCGCGGCGTCGTCGCCCGGCGAGCCGGTCATGTTCGGTGCTGAATCCCGCCGATTTCGGATCGGGCCGGCGTTGTCGGAAGATGCGGTCGTCGTCTTCGAGCGGCGTCATGGGGTCAGGCTGCCGGCCGACTATCGCGGCTTCATAACCACTGTCGGGCACGGGGGACCTGGTCGGTTCGGTGGCGCCGGGGCGTTCTACGGTCTGTTTTCGATCGACGACTGGGAGTGGGCGCTGCTGGGCGACCCGGACGTCACCATGTTGGCCAGACCGTTTCCGGCCGAACCCGACCGGGTGTACGACGACTGGCTTGCTGAGGCGGCGCCGGGCGAGGACGACGAGCCGGACCGCGGAACGTTGGCGCTCAGCCATCAGGGCTGTGGGGATCTGTCACTTCTCGTCCTCACCGGTCCTGCCCGCGGACGGGTCGTCGAGACCTGCCCGGGCAAGCAGGGACCGCGCTTCACCGAGGATCCAGACTTCCTCTCCTGGTACGAGCGATGGCTGGACACCGTCCTGGCCGGCGAGCGACACTTCCGCTGAGCGGCCGCTCGGTTCCAGCCGTCGGCGCACATCACATGGGGACGCTCCCGAGGTTCGCGCGATGGCCCTGTCGACCCCGAGTGCCGTTGGCATTAGTACAGCGGGCAGAAATCCGAGCCGCTGGCGGTGGTGACCAACTCCCAGCCGAAGGCCTCCAACGTGATGTCGGTACGGGCACCGAAGGCCTTGAAGAGCTCGGCGATCGGACCATGCGGGAGACGGTTGCCGACCGTGGCGAACACCGTGGCCGGAGACGTCCCGATCTCTTGTGCCACGAACCACGGCAATGCCAGGCCCACCATGAGGTTCCGGCCGTCTCCGGCTTCCAGACACTCGGCGAGCCCGGTCGCCAGCAGCGAACGGTGGAGTAGGTCGATGGAGCCCTGCCTCAGCGCCAGTGTGGCGAGTCGGACGCCGTAACGTCCGAGAGCGGGCGAAGCAGAGGGATCAAGGGAGCTGACGAACCCCTGATCCACGCGCTGCGGCGCGCGTCTGAGGATCGCCTCCGCGAGCCGGTCCTGCTTCCCCGGGATCCTCTCCAGGTTGGGCTTCACCCGGACAGGATGGCAGGCCCCGATCAGTCCGCCTACCCTGCGGGATGATCGGTTCGCGTCTGCCGCTCGATCTGATGGGACGCTACGGCGGTGAGCACGCCTTACCGCCCAACGGCTTGGCACAGCACTTGGCGCAATCTTTGAGAGGCGCAGGGAGATGGCCGTCCGGCAGGAGATCCTCCTTCACCCACTGCACGGACGCGTGGTCAGCGGGGCCGGCGAAGCGGTCCGGGGTGGACGGACCAGAGCAACCGATGCCAACGGGAGCGGGTCGCCCGCAGGGCGGCCACGTAGGCGGTGGCGACCGCGGCGGCCCGGGCGGCCTGCTCGGGTGTGGCGGTGCCGGGCGCGAAGGCGACCTGGTTCAGCAGGCCGGCCAACTCCTCCACCTCGTCGGCCGCTCGGGTGCGGGCCGTGTCCTCCAGCAGCGCGCCGTGCTGCGACCTGCGCACCGCCGCCAGGTCCGCCCGCGACGTGCCGGTCGATTCGGCGCTGCCGTACCGCGCCGCGCCGGCTGATGCGGGAGCCTGCGCGCCGGCCTGCTCCGCCGCCCCGTCCCCGGGCGAGCCGGCCGTGTCGCCCGGCGGCCAGGCCGTGTCGCCCGGCGGCCCGGAGCCGGTGACGGCGTGGCGGGCGCGCAGCGCCACCTCGGTGGCGGCCAGGTCGGGCCCGACCGGCTGGCCGGCCAGCCACAGCGCGTCGGTGACCTCCCGCCAGGCGCCGGCGATGCGCTCGCCGGGGTCACCCCGTTCGAGGCGGCCCCGGGTCAGTGCCCGGCGCATCGCGAGCAAGGTGAGCAGGACGGCCCCGACCAGCAGCAGCAGACCGCCTGCACCGCCACCGACCAACACCGGCGTCGGCAGGCCATTTCCGTCGGCCGGCCCGTCCGCTGCGGCCACCGGCTCCGGTGAGGCGGTGGGCTCCACGGTCGGCTCCGGCGCCTCGGACGGTGGTGGATCGTCCGGTACGGGACGGAAGTCCTCCTCCACCGGCCGGGGCTCCTCGTCCGGGCGGGGCAGCGGGTCGAACGGCACCCAGCCGAGCCCGTCGAAGAGCACCTCCGGCCAGGCGTACGCGGCGCCGGCCCGCACCGGCCCGTCCCCGGTCGACTCGAAGCCCACCACCACCCGGGTCGGCAACCCGCTGAGCCGGCCGAGCACCGCGAACGCGGCCGCGAACTGCTCCGACGTGCCGCGCTGCCCGCCGGCATTGCGGGGGCCGAAGAGGAAGAAGGCCAGGTTCGGGTACGCGTGCCCGCTCGGCGCGTCCGCCACCAGCCGGTAGTGCTCGGCAAGGAACTGCTCGACCGCCGTGGCCCGCGCGTACGGGGCGCCGTTCTCCTCGGCGAGCTGGGCGGAGAGGCGGCGCAACGGCTCGGGCACCCCGTCGGCCACCCGCAGCACCCGGGCCACCGAGTCGCCGGCCGGTACGTTTGCGATGGCGAGCAGGTTCTCGTCCGGGCGCTCCCGGTCCGAGGTGACCGTGTACCGCAGCCCCGGGGTCAGCCCCTCCGGCCGGATCAGGGTGCCCGTCGACGGGTCGTACGCCACCCGCGCGCCGCTGACCTCCCGGGGTGTGGCGACCGCCGGCAGCAGCCGACCGCTCAGCTCACCGATGGTGATCTCCTGCCGGACGGTCTCCATGGTGCTGCCGGGCGCCGGGGTGGCTGTTGGCAGGATCCGCCCCGCGTTGCGGTACGTCGCACCGACCCGCCAGGTGACCCCGTCGTAGTCGCTCAGCACGGCCAGCCGGATCCGGACGCCGTCGCCGCGCGGCAGGTCGTCCGCCGGTCTCGCGGATCGATCGATGTCGGGCGGCGCGGCCGCACCGGCGGCCGGAGCGCCGTCCGGCCGCTCGGTACGTACCCGCAGCAGCTCCTGCTCCGGGTGCAGCGCCCAACCGGAGATCCGGACCAGCGGACTCTCGTCCAGCGTCTCCACCTGCGGTGGCTCCACGTACCGGCGGGGGTCCACGGGCCGGCCGTCGACCTGCGCGACGACCGTCGGACCGATCGCGGCGACCAGGCCGACCACCACCACCGTCCCGAACGCCGCGCCGGCCGCGAGACGGAGCCGCACGGCAGCCCGCAGGGTGGTCGCCGGCCCGGCGTCCACGGCACCGGCGTCCGGGCCGGGTCGGGCGGACACGACCAGGCCGACGGCGGCGACCGCCACGAAGACGACGGTGGGCCAGATCGCCGGCGCGGCGTTCGGCCCGACCACGTAGAGCGCGCCCGCGTAGAGCAGCACCGGGGGCAGATAACCGGCGAGCACCCGGCCGCCCCGCAGCGCCACCTCGGCACCGGTCAGCCCTGCCAGCCAGGTTGCCACCAGCGGTACGAGCACCGTGTCCGGCGTGGGTTCGATCGGGATCATCGCGGTGAGCAGCCGGGGGATGCCGTTACGCGCGGCGTCCGCGGTCACGTCGGCCAGGCTGCCCGGCAGACCGGCGAGCACAGCGGCCTGCCGCATCGACCAGGCGGTCCAGCCCGCCATCGCGAGCACCGACAGCGGCGCGACCAGCCAGGACGGCAGCCGCCGGGCGGCCACGCTGACCAGCACCGAACCGAACGCGGCACCGGCGAGCAGGCGCGGTAGCAGTGGTCCCGCGTACACCCTTCCGAGCACCACGCCCGCCAGCGCGGTCATGGCGATCAGCGCGAGTGGCACGGGCACCGCCCGCAGCGCGGCCGCCATCCGATGCCACCTGCCCGGTCGGCGGCTCGGCCGGGCGGCCCGTCCGTCCGGGTCCACCTCGGCCGGTGTCCGTCCGTCGCGGGTGGTCACCATCGCCTGACCCGGTCCCACTCGGCGGCGAATGCGGCCCCGTCGGCGGCGTCGATCACCACCAGGCCGGCCGCTCCCGGCGGCGTCGGGTCGGCCGTGCCGACGACCCCGACCACCACCGAGGGGTACGTGCCACGCAGCGCCCCGACGTGTCCGAGGTCGCTCCGGCCGTCCGGCCCGGTGAGGAAGACCAGCGTGTCGCCGAGCCGGTCGCGTCGCAGGCGGGTCGCGGTCGCCTGCAGGGCGCTGTCACCGGCGACGAGTTCGGCAGCGGCGAGCCGGTCCAGTGGGCCGGCCGGGGAGTCGCCGCCGTGCGGGGCGGCGTCGGCGTGTTCGGCCGGGCGGCGGCGGGCGCGTAGGCCGGCCCATCCGCGTTCGGCGCCTGCCGTCGTGCCGCCGCCCGTCGCCGCCGGGACGCTGTCCTCGGCCACGAGCAGCAGGATCATCGGCAGGTCGGCCCGGTGCGCCGCGGTGACGATCGACGCCGCCGCCTCGCAGCAGGCTTCGAACGACTCGGACGGCCCGCCGCCGTACGGGTGCGCGGCGGCGCGGTTGTCCAGCAGCACCACGATGCGGGGCAGGCTGGTGTCCACGTTCTCCCGCACCATCAGCTCGCCCACCCGGGCGCTGGTGCGCCAGTGCACCCGGCGCAACTCGTCGCCGATCACGTACTCCCGGAGCGAGTCGAACGTGATCGACCCGTGCGGTACGGCGTCGGTGCGGCCGTCGAGGCTGCGCCCCGCGCCGGTCGGTACCGCGTTGAGCGGGTGGATCCGCGGGTGCACCCAGATCGGTACGGCGCCGCCGTACGGGCGGGCCGACGTGACCAGCCCCAGCGGGTCCCGGCGGGTCACCCGCAGCGGGCCCACCCGGACCACACCCCGGCGTACGGTGGGCACGTCGTACCGGACGGCGGTGTCCCGGCCCGGTCGGAGCCGAAGCAGCGGGACGGGCACCCACTGGTTGTCGCACCGGTCCTCGGCGAGAAGGTTCACCGCCCGCAGCCGTCCCGTGTTGCGGACGGTCAGATCCATTGTGGCGGGCTCGCCACGCCCCACCCGGTCGGGGGAGGCGGTGCGGATGACGGTCAGCCGGGGCCGCCAGGCCGCGACCAACGCGGCGTAGCCGACCGCGACGCCGGCCGCCGCGCCGAGCAACGTCAACTCGGGGTACGCGAACCGGACGCCGACACCGAGCAGTACGACAGCCGCGACGAGCAGCCCGATCCCCCGAGCGGTGACCCCGATGCCGGTGCGGCCGGTCACCCCTGCACCGGGGCCGGCTGGCCGGAGGGCAGTGGGACCGGCACGGAGGCGATCGCCTGCCGCAACACCTCGGCGGCGGTGACCCCACGCACCTGCGCTTCCGGGGTCAGTAGCAGCCGGTGCGCGAAGACCGGCTCGGCCAGCGTCTTCAGATCCTCCGGCATGATCCAGCCCCGGCCGTCGGTGAGCGCGTACGCGCACGCGGCGCGGGTCAACGCGATGACGCCCCGCGGGCTGACGCCGACGCGTACCTGCGGATGGGTCCGCGTGGCCGCGGCGAGCCGCACCGCGTACGCGTAGAGCGGCTCGGCGATGTGCACCCGGCGGGCCATCTGGATCATCTCCCCGACGGTGGCCGTGTCGGTGACGGCGGTGAGCGCCTCCGGGGAGCGGACGGTGGACCCGCGCAGCACCTCCACCTCGACCGCCTCGTCCGGGTAGCCGACGGAGAGCTTCACCAGGAACCGGTCGAGCTGGGCTTCCGGCAGTCGGTAGGTGCCGTCCATCTCCACCGGGTTCTGCGTGGCCACCACCAGGAACGGCTGCGGCACCTGATGCCGGACACCGTCCACGGTGACCGTGCGCTCCTCCATGACCTCCAGCAGCGCCGACTGGGTCTTCGGCGAGGCGCGGTTGATCTCGTCAGCGATGACGATGTTGGCGAACACCGGCCCCGGGTGGAACTCGAAGTCCCGGCTGGCCTGGTTGAAGATGGTCACCCCGGAGACGTCCGAGGGAAGCAGGTCCGGCGTGAACTGGATCCGCCGCCACTTGCCCTGCACGGTAGCCGCGATCGCCCGCGCCAGCGTGGTCTTACCGACGCCGGGGACGTCCTCCAGCAGTACGTGCCCCTGGGCGAAGAGCGCGGTGAGCGCGAGCCGGACCACCTGCGGTTTGCCCAGGACAACCGCGTTGACGTTCTCGGCCAGCCGGGCGGCCAGCGCGGCGAAGCCCTGCACCTCCGGCTGGGTGAGCGGATCTTGGGTGTTCACGTGCGTGGCGCTCCTTGCCTGGGGCGGGTCAGCAGGTGGGCAGGACGTTGATGTTGTCGCCGCCCTCCAGGTTCAGCCAGGCCCAGGGAATGTAGTTCTTCCCCTCGTACGCGACCTGCACCCACCAGGTGCTGCGTTTGTCCTTGTTGTAGATGTAGGCGTACACCTCTTCGCCCCGCTTCTTGCAGTACGCCTTCAGCCGGGTGCCCGGCTTCGCCCAGCCGACCTGCCGGTCGTTGTCCTGCCGGGTCACCGCGAAGATCTCGTTGCCGTTGCGGCCGTCCACATCCTTGTCGCAGTACGTGGCCTCCTCGCCGGAGTCGCCGTTGTTGCAGGTGGCGATGCCGTGCAGGTCGTTCGTGGTCTCGGCGCGGGTGGCCGTGCCGCGGCCGGCGGCGTTGCTCGCGGTCACCGTGAACGTGTACTTCGTGCCCGGGGCCAGACCGGTCATCGTGATGCCGGTGCAGCTGCCGGACCTCGTCGGCTCACCCGGCGCGCTCAACGCGCAGGTCGACTTGCCGCCACCGGCGTCCACGGTGAACGACACCGTGGCCGAGGTGGCGGTCGCCGACGAGCCGGTCACCGTGACCCGCGGCTCGGCGACCGTACGGGCGGTCGCGGTCGCCTCCGGGCCGGCCCCGGCCTCGTTGACCGCCTTCACCCGCACGGTGACGTTGCGCCCGTTGCCCAGCCCGTCCACCGTGGCCCGGGTGTCGCTCACCTCGCTGGTCCGCCCGCCCACGTCGACCAGGTATCCCGTCACCGGCCGGCCGTTCGGCGCGGCCGGCGCCCACTGCAGTGAGACCGTGCCCGGCCGGTCCGGCACCGTGCCGGCCCGCAGTTCCGCCGGACGCCCCGGCGCCGCGTACGGCACGACCGTGTTGCTCACCGGGGAGCTTGCCGACGCCACACCCCGGTCATTCACCGAGACCACCGTGAACGCGTACTGCGTGCCGTACTCCAGTTCACCCGCGGGCACCACCAGCTCGGTCTTGGTGGCTTCGCCGACCGGGGCGTTCGCGCCCGCCGACGACGCGGTCACCGCGTACCGGGCGATCCGGTGGCCCTGCCCGTTCGCGGCCGGCCACCGCACCACGACGGTGCCGTCCGGCCGTTCCTGCGCGGTGACCCTGGCCGGCGGGTCGGGTACGGCGGCCGTCGGCGTGACCCGGTTGCTGCTCCGTGACGGGCCCGCACCCTTGGCGTTGACCGCGTGCACCGAGAACCGGTAGGTCTCGCCGTTGGTCAAACCCTTGATCTCCACGGACCGCTGGTTGGCGCCCACCTCGTGCCGCTGCCCGGCACCCTCCACCACGTACCGGATGATCGCGGCGCCGTTGGCCGGTGCCGGCCGCCAACTCACCCGAGCCTGCGCGTTGCCTGCGGCGGCGGTCACGCTGCGCGGCGCGCCCGGCTTGCCGACCTTCGGCTTCTTCGGCGGAGGTGGCGGCGGGGGAGCCGGCGGCGGGTCACCCCCGAGCACGTCGTTGGCGTACTTGTCGACCTCGCGGACCTGGTGCTTGTCGTCCACCACCCGGGCGGTCGCCGAGTCGGGCGCGTTGATGAAGAGGTGGTTCTCCCGCACCTCCAGCTCCAGCGGACCGTTCGCCTTACCGCGGATGGTGTCGACGAGCCTGCCCTGGGTGTCGAACGTGTAGATCGTGCCGGTCGCCTCGTCGGCACAGTAGAACCGGTCCGCCCAGGCCACCGCCGGGCTGAGCTGGTCGCCGCTGCCCGGCACGGTGAACGCGCCCACCTCACCGCCACCCTCGGCCACCACGTGCACCCGCCGCTCCCCGGGCACCGTCACGGGCACCCTCGACCCGCTGGTACGTGTCGGCAGCGCGCCCGGCGACGTCATCGTGAGCTTCGTCGGCCGGACCGTGTCTCCGCGTACCGTGACCAGGGCACCCACGGTGCGGTCGAGCACCGCGACCCCGTCGTCCAGGGTGGAGATCACCAGCTCGTGCGCGGGATCGGCCACGCGGTACGTCTCGACCCGTTCGGGGCTGAGCCCGGCCCCGGGAGACGCCGACGCGGCATTGTCCGGCAGGTCGGCGGCGGTGACCGCCGAGACGGTGCCCTCACTCGGCACCCCGATCCAGAGTCGACCCGCACCGTCGAACGAGCCACCGGTGATGCCCGGCAGATACCGGACCGGCTCGCCGACGGGCATCAGCGAACGCGGATCCAACTGCCGCACGACTCCCTGCACGGCGTCGATCACGAAGGCCGCGTCCTCGTGCAACGCGACGTTGACCCCGAGCCCGGGCGTGGTCCGCGTGGTCGCGGTCATCTGCAACGTGGCCAGGTCCAGCGAGCTGACCTGCCCCGTACTCCGGTCGCGCAGGATGAGCATCCGATCGGTCTGGGTGACCTCCATCGGATGCTGCCGGATGCCCGGCACCTCGGTGCGCGTGTCGACGCGCGCGGTGACCCCGTTGACCCGGGCCAACTCGCTGCGCGCCGCACTCCACAGCCAGGCGCTCGCGTCGTAGTTGGCGACCGCGTTGTCGGCGGCGCCGAGCCCGTGCACGGTGAGCCCCATCGCCGCGAGCAGCGCAACCACCGTCGCGATGGTGACCAGCCCACCCCGCGGCCTCCGCCGGCGTCGGGAGGCGCCGGACCCGGCGTGCACCGCGTCGTCGATGGTGGCCACTACCGGCTGCCTTCCGTGTCGTCGTGCCAGGTGGCGCACCCTGTCGATGCCCCCGGCCCTGAACCGGTGCCATCATATGGTCCAGGTCACAGCCGGGGGAACCCGCAGAGTCCGCCTGTGGACACCGAGCGTGTACGGAAGACCTCTCAGGTCACGTCGTCGCAGCACCGCCCGCACGGCCCGTGCACACCTGAGCGGACGTGGCGAAAGCCCCCGTCGGCCAGGCCGCGAGCACGGTGAAGCAGTAGTCCAGCCCAGGATTCAACCCGTTCACCGTGTAGCTGGTCTGACCCGGGTCCACCGTGGCCATCGCCCGCATCGGCTGCCCCGCGCGACCACCGACAATCGTGAACGGCACCTTCCCACCGGACGGGTCCGCCCACGTCAACGTGATCGTGCTCTTTCCGTCGAGCAGCCGTACGTCGCCCGGGGGCGGTCCGGCCACCGTCGACTCCGCGGTCGACGGCGCGCTCGCCGTCGACCCACCCTCGCCGTTCAGCACCATCGCGCCCACACCCGTCGCCGCCGCCGCTGCGGCCACCACCACGGCCGCGGTCACCGCCACCGTCGTCGCCCCCCGGCTACGGCCACGCTTTCCCGGCTCCTCGAACATCGGGTCGGTCGGGCCGAGCGGCAGGTACGGCGGCTCGCCCGCGAGGGTGCCCGGGGCAGTCGAGTCAACGGCCACCTCCGCGACAGGAACCCGAGGCGTCGACCGCGGCAGTGCCGCAGTCTTCGCCTGCCTCGCCGAGAAGATCACCGGTACGGTCGACGGGTGCGGCGCCAGGTCGGCCTGAGGCGCCGGTGCGGGCGCCGCGGGCGGATCCACCGGTGCCGGCGAGGCGGCCTCGCCTGCCTGAGTGGTCGGCAGCACCTGCAGCTCGGCGGTGGCGCCCCACTGCGGCGCGTTCTCACCCCACACCGGCACCTGCGGATCGCTGGCCGGCTGCGAGTCACCGGCCGTCCCGCCGGCCGCTGGCGCGTACCTGGTGGGCGTGCCGTCCGCCGGCTCGCCGGTCGCCGGCGACGTGACCGGCGACCCGACGACCGGTGGCACCGCGGCCGGCTGCGTGTGGCCCGGCCAGAGCCCGTGCTCGTCGAACGGGGTAGATCCCGGTCCGGGCTGGTGGGGTGGTGCGCTGACCGGCGGCGGCACGGGCCCCGGACCCGCCTGGTGAGGCGGGGCGCTCACCGGCCGCGAGGGGGCAGCCGGAGCCGAGGTCGGAACTGACTGGCCGGGCGTTCCGCCGACCGTGGGCGGGGCTGCCGGTTGGTGAACCGGCCCAGCCTCGTCCGGCCGGGGCGGTTCCGGCCCCGGCTCCTGGACCCGACTACGCCGGTCTGCCCTGGCCCGAGCGATCTCGTCGGCGAGCAGCGGCTCGATCTGCTGCACTCGGATCGTCGGCTTGTCCCACCCCGGCGAGCCGGCGCTGGCCGGGTGCGACGGGGTCTGGCCGCCCGCGGCCGGCCCGCCGGGCGCGTCGGGAGTCGGCCGCCGAGGCTCGGGCCGGGCCGGGCCGGACTCCGCACCGGTCTCCGGTCGGTCGGGCGGCACCGGATGCGGCACCGGCCCGGTTACGGGCTGCGCCGCAGAGGCGCCGGGGCGCGGCGGCACGGCCGGAGGTACCGGCACTGCGGGCGGCGGAGGCCCGGCCGGGCGTGGCGGCACCGCCGGGGCTGCCGGGGGTGGAGGCAGCGGTGCGTCGGAGCGCGGTGGCGGCACGGTGCCGGGCACCTGCGGCGCAGCGACGGGGGGCACGGTTGGCCGTGCCGGATCGGTGGTGGGCGCCGGAGGCGGGGGCACTGCCCGGGTGACCGGTGGTGGCGGCACGACGTGCCCGGGCGGCGAGGTGGGCTGCGTCGGCGCCGCGACCGGCGGCGGGGGAGGTACGACCGGGCTCGCCGGTGGTGCCGGGACCGGGGGTTGGGGAGGTGCGACCGGGGTCGCCGGTGGTGCCGGGACCGGGGGCGTCACCGGCGACACAGGGGCGGTCGGTGACGGGAAGTGTCCGGCGGGGGCCAGGGGCGCGGATGGGGCCCACGGCGTGGCGGGCGGAGTCGGCGGCTCGGCCGGACCGGGCCGCTGAGGAGCGGACGGCGGGACGGCAGCGCCGGGCTGCGGCGCCCAGGGCGACGCGGGTGGGGACGGTACCGCCGTGGCACCTGGCGTGGCCGGCGGGGGCGGGACCGGCGTGCCGGGCTGCGGCGGGAGCGGGGACGGTACTGCGGCGGCGCTCTGCGTGGCCGGTGGAACCGGTGCAGCCGCAGGCGGGACCGGGGCGACGGGCTGCCGCGCCCACGGCACCGCGGCACCGGGCGCCTGTTGCGAGACCGGCGGTGTCCGCCCCGCCGGCGGCTGGTTACCGGGCGCCGACGGACCGGTGCGTTGGATCGGCGGCAGCGCCTTGAACGCCACCGTCGGGCCGGTCAGGGCCGCCATCGCGCCGGCCTGGGCCGGGTCCGGCGGTGGTGGGGCAGCCGGATGGGCGACAGGCGGGGCGGCGCCGGCGTGCTGCGCGAGGTACTGGCGCGCCGTGCGTACCGCTGGATGGTCCGCGCCGAGCACCGCCGGGCCGGCGGCGGCGATCCGGCTGTAGTTGCGGCGAGCCTCGTGCCGATTGCCGAGCTCCTCCGAGACACCGGCCAGGTCGTAGATGAGGGCCAGCATCAGTGGGTCGTTCGGGTGCCAGCGGCGCTCACCCGCGGTGTACGCCTCCTCGAGTACCCGACGCGCGGCGAGCGGGTCGTCGGCCTCTCGGTGCAGCCGGGCCAGCAGGTGCGCGGTGTTGAGCACGTCCGGGTGGTCTTTCCCGTACGGCGGACGGGCCGACTCAACTGCCTCAGTCAGCACCCGACGAGCAGCGGTCAAGTCGCCCGCGGCACGCAGAGAGAGCGCCTGGTGCTGAACGGCGGCCAGAGGGGAGGGATGGGACACATGGTCATGCTGCCGGTAGAACGCCTTCGGACGCTACCCGGACCTGAGCGAGCAGCTGACGGCCGCACCGTGACCTGGGCTAACGACGTGTCTTGCGGTGCGGGGGAGCGCGATGTGCATGATCCACGTCGGCCGTGTACAGTAACTCCCCGTGCGGCCCGCCGGGGCGGCCATCGGGTGACGAAATCACCCAGGCCAACACGGTAGGCTGGATGAGTAAGTCCGGGTGGCGGAATGGCAGACGCGCTAGCTTGAGGTGCTAGTGCCCGTATAGGGCGTGGGGGTTCAAGTCCCCCCTCGGACACAATTCAGTACATGATCCACTTGGGGTTGCCTGAGCGGACACGATCCGGGCCCGTTGGTCTGTAGATCAGCTTGAGTCCCAGCTCGCGGTAGATCAGTGTCTTGTCTGCGGGATCCGCGTCGCGGAGGACTGCGGCGATGTTTCCGAGGGCTTCGACGATGTGGTGGATCTCGTCGGTGGTCATGTGGCGGCGTTCGCCG